>CAYFWG010000154.1:1423-2495 GCA_964346775.1 uncultured Mogibacterium sp. | reverse complement strand
CAAGAACATAGTATTTATCACTTTCAGCATTGATGACATATGCAGTTACGATTTTATTGTCTCTTCTGATAATAAAACATTTACCAAAAACATCCCGATGTCGTTCTATAAGCTGATTATAGAGTTCGCTCCAAGTATATACATCCCTATAAATAGAATCTGTCATCAATAAATCCGTGACCTCTTTAATGTCGCTTTCATCGGCGAGGGTGACATCATCTACCTGTTTACCTCCGTTTTGAGGAATAAGCTTAACTATATATTCCGGTATAGCATGGTATTTGTCTGTCAGCTTTGATTCGATTTTGAGACCAAAGCTATCCTGCAGCATTATTACCTTGGGTGCATGCTCTTTTACCATGCTTAAAAATTTCTCCGAGGGATAGTCGGGAGATTTAGTGAAAAAGTGTAAACAGTTATAATATTTCAGATATACTGCAGAGATATTATCACATTCAGAGTCAATCCATAGTTGAATGTCATCATTTCCGATTCCATACCTTTGAAGGTTGGCATAAAGGTACGGAACCTGAATAAAATCATCACCTATAAATGAATTAATTTTAGGCAATACAGATTCGTCAATACATTGTATTATCATTGTCTTTTGTCCTTACTTTCTAAAGTATTTGTAAACATAACACTTGTCATTTTGATGCTATTAGATTATCATTAAACTGATGAGAGAACAATATGCATTGTTCGGTTTTTGTTTATTTTTTCATTATTTTGAGAGGAACAACAAGCATGAAGAAAGAGCAGGAAGGGCTGTTGATGCTCCTGAAAGAAATTGATGAGATATGTAGGAAAAATTGTTTAACATACTATGTTTCCGGAGGAACAGTAATTGGTGCTGTCAGGCACGAAGGATTCATTCCGTGGGATGACGATATCGATGTGTACATGACTCGGGATAACTGGGATAAGTTTCGTGAAATCATGAAAACTGAAATTCCGGACAGACGAGCATTTGAATGTTGGGAGAATAACAGAGGGTTCAACAACCTTCTTGGAAAGTATATGCATAAAGATACAACGCAGATATCAAAGTATCAGCTGTATAGTGATGCTG
>CAYFWG010000154.1:0-1413 GCA_964346775.1 uncultured Mogibacterium sp. | reverse complement strand
TTATTAATTGATATATTTGTTTTGGATCCTATTGTTAATAATAAGGATGCAATTATGCAATATCAAAGAGATGTTTTCTTATTGTCAGATTTGATTAATGAATATGTTATATATTCAAACAAATTGCCTTATTGTACAGAATATTCACAGATGCAATCACGGATTAAATGTGAAGGTAAAGAAAAGGTTGTAGGAGAGATCTTCGAAAGACTCGAAAAGTATAGTGAGGAAGAATCGGATTGCTATATTTTGAGATGGGGCGGAATTCCACATGTTTTTCCGAAGGAAATGTTTCAAAAACCAAAGTATTTGAAATTTGAAGACATTCTTGTACCTGTTCCTTCGAGAGTAAATGATTATTTAGTGCAGCTGTATGGAATGGATTGGATGTATATTCCACCGCATGATGAGAAGTTTGTTCATAACAGTATATTTAATTTTGATCAATCATATGAAGAGTATGACAATGAGATTAAATCGAGGATTAGAAACAAGAAAACAGAGAAAAGCTTAATAAAGAGAAAGAAAAAGATATTTAATGAACTGGAGTTTATGCATGAGACGGAAAGAATGTTGCGTTCTAAAGAAGGTGAGATTGTCAAAAAAATATTGCATGCTCAGTTAGAAAAAAATAACATAAATATAACTGATATTCTTGAAGAGCAGAGCCATGAAAGTATACATGAGCTTTTCGTAGATTACATTCGTACCCAGGGTCATAAGAGATTTATTGGGAACAATACATTTTCCGGTTATTATATAAAAACAAATCCTTCGTTTATTGACATAGGAGATGATTTACTGGCTGTTGCTCTTAGAATTATGATTGACGACGGTGCATCATCAAAGGCAAACCGAATTCTGAAAGTTAGAAAACAATGTTCTGATAGGCCGTTGTGTTCATACTTAGAAAGAATTGACTTCTTATTTGGAAGTATCATTGAAGCATCCAATCTTTTTGAATTCGGCAAGATAGAAGATGCAGAGAAGGTAATAGATTCCGCAATTGAAATTATTAAGAATAAAGAACTTTACAAATTCAAGCTTATTCTACTGAAGAAATTGCATGGGAAAAATATAAATGAAGATTATAGAATATTACTGAACAACTGCATTGAGACTTGGCCTGAAGATGGGGATTTTAGAAAAATACAGGGTGATGAAAGTGTAGATGCATCTGATTTCAAGAAAGCAATTGAAGATTATACAAGGGCATTATTGAGTAGCCAAAACGGCATATTTGCGCTTCAGATTGGCAAAAATATAGAAGAAAGAAAAGAGGAACTTATAGTATATATTCGCTCTAAAATGGACGACAAATCAGAGGAAACAGGTGATATTATAAATCGTTGGCTTGATGTTTTCCCGGACGATTCAAACCTTCTTGAGTTATATAGAGAGAATTGCTATCAT
>CAYFWG010000153.1:0-2509 GCA_964346775.1 uncultured Mogibacterium sp. | reverse complement strand
CGTCTGAATGCACAAGGATATTTGTTCTTGAATGACGTATATGATGAACTTGGCTTCCCGAGAACAAAGGCAGGACAGGCAGTTGGCTGGGTCAAAGGTAAAGAAGCTGTTGATGGTTATGTGTCTTTTGGTCCGGCACTCGACTTTTTAGCTTATAAAGATGGTGATCCTATTCTCCTCGACTTTAATGTCGATGGTGTTATTTGGGATCTCATTGAGTAAGCAGTCAGTTCTCTTACTAGTTGATTATAGTAACATACTTTACCGTGCATATTATTCATCAAAAATGCAAATGGAAACAAAGCCCTGGTTACCTATATTAAGGTATATCGATATGATGCGCTTGGCTGGCCAGCGAGTGCTCTCTCGATACCCAGGTGCTCAGGTAGAAGTTATATTTGCTGGTGAGAGTCGTAAGATACTAAAACGGACCAAACTTGACAAAAATTACAAAAGTCAACGTAAACCAATAGAGGATCTCAACTTTAGGCTCTTTAGACAATTAATAGTTAATGTCATAGAAATGTGTGGATGGAAAATTGTAAGCAGAGATGGTGCTGAAGCTGATGATGTTATTGCTAGTGTAGCATCACAGTATGAGGGCGACATAGTTATATTTTCAAATGATCGCGATCTTCGACAACTTCTCTGCTTTCCTAACGTTAGCATCTATCAGCATCCAGGTATATTTTACACGCCAAAGATGTTTTTGGACGATTATGGAATTGATATTAACGATTTTGTCTATTACAAAGCCTTAGTTGGCGATAAAAGTGACAACATTCAAGGAGTATATGGATGGGGGCCTGCGAAGGCTCGTAAACATATTCTTGCCCAAGACTGGTTACAAATTCTTACTGAGGAAGGCCAGATAGATGAGTACGAGGCATCTCTACAGCTTGTTCGACTGGATTTTAGCTTAGATTGCCCAGTTACTGGTAAAAAGATGCGTCTAAACCTATCTCCAAACGCTCTAGAAGGCCTTAGAAAAGCATATTCTGACGTATGTGTGGTGGATGAAGTCCAACTTGGGTTAAAGCGCTTAGAAGAGGTTCTAGGCCTATGATACGATGTGATATTCCACCTGATAGTGCTTATGGATTATGGTTTTATCCATCGATAAACAGATTCATGGATGAAGACGGCAATGTTATACACGATACTCATGAACTGTTTCATGCGTGGGAAGTTGATCAATGGAAAAAGACGCAAGATTATGGACTACTCGTATCAAAGCAAGGAGATATCGTAGAATTATATTTTGAAGAACCAGAGATCGAAGAGGATGCTGAAAATTATGAAAGGTATTTGTACGCACTATACAAAGAACCTTAATTATATTCTGAAAGGAGAATGGTATAATAATGGAATGTTGTGGAAAAATCGAATTTGGCGGCCATAGTCTTCATGTGTATAATAATCTTGAAGAGCCATTATTTCAAGCAGTTGAAGTTGCAAAATTAATTGATTTTAGTACAGGAAATACTGCTCACATGCTTAAACAAGTCGAGCATGATGAAAAAATACTTGTTAATACTCGTAATTCAAATACGAGTAATCGTGGCAATCCTAACATGTGGTTTATTACAGAATTAGGATTATATAACGTTCTGTCGCAATCTAGAAAACCGATTGCCAGAGGATGGAGAAGAATAGTTCATAAAGAATTAATCGATTTACGTAAAAGTCGCCAGAAAAATATAGTCGAGCAATTTAATGATTGGGACGACGCTCTTGATGGAATCTATTTTGATGAAGAAACAGGAATTCTTATGCAAAGTGTAACGATGCCTGGAGGAGATGTCGATCAAATTCCCGTATAATTATATCTTTTGAAAGGAGATAATAAAATGCAATCAATAATTATACTACTCTTAATGATATTTTCACTCGGAGGTCTCACAGGATGTAATTCAAATGTAGATCTATCCGACAAATCGGCAGTTATCGTCGAAGATGTCGAACCACAAAGCCAACCGCAGGTTGAAGTAGAAGGAGACGACGATGCTGTTAATGTTGCAGATGAAAACAATTATACTGTTGCCGATCTTGAACAATGGAAAAGTGAATATGACGAAGCAAGCGATGAAGGTAAAACTATTATTGCAATACATGTTAAGCATCAATTTGAGACGTTTGATTTAGATCTTATCGAAGATCCTAATCTAAAAGCGTTTCTTATTGATATTCTGAAAGGAGAAGAATAATGAATAGCAAAAGTACATTATTAACACTATTGGCTTTCGCTGGTGGTGTGTTTACTGGATATTTTGTGTGTAAGCAAAAACTTGAAGCACTATACCAAGAAGACACACAAGAATACAAAGAACATCTTCTAAAAAAGATGGGCTACGAAGACGAAGAAGAACTCGAGGAAGAAATAGAGGGCAAGCTCACTGAGAATTATGCCCAAACGAACTCTATTGAGAATCAAAAGAATTATCGTAAAGTTGTAACAAATTATCATAAGCCCGATATTTCAAGCCTATGCCATAAAGAAGAAACTGTA
>CAYFWG010000152.1:1511-2536 GCA_964346775.1 uncultured Mogibacterium sp. | reverse complement strand
CCTTAATTCTCTGAGCCTCTTTCTTTTCCTGCTCTATGCGGACTTGTATGCTTGCGTATACAAATGCCTTTTCTTTATCATTCATATTGGCCAACACAGAGGGTAATATGTGTAACTTCTGCAAGGCAAAGTGAGCCAAATTAAATTCAGCATCACCTTGCTTTATGCGTTTTTTACTTCTTCAACATCATCATTAATGTCCTGATCAAGACCGGACAATTCCGTAACTGCCTGAGATAAAGTGGCGAACTCCCCAATATTAAGCATCTCTGTAAGTAGATTGGTTTCTCCTAATACCCCATATGCTTTCTGTAATTCAGCATTTGATAAGTCGGGATATACAACTGCTGCTGCAACCAATGCATGAGCATACCCAGTGCGATCAAGCACTTCTCTTCCAGACTTTCCTTCTTTTTTTGTGTACTGTTTCATCAGCTTCCCATTTTCTTTTTCAGAAATAGCCCTAATTTCAAATGGGACTGGTTTGTCGTTCTCTTTAAAGCGGTTTGAAACTATAACTTTTCTATTTTCCGGCTTCTCCGGATGTAAAAATGCGTTTAATGAACTCATAATATTCCTCCTTAAAATAATAAGGGAGCTGTGCTAGCCTCCCCTTCAACTTATCTGTAATTTGCTGGTAGTTGGAATGAACTAAGATTCTCTATTCCATCAAAAGTGAAATCACTATCAAATGTTATAGGATCATCTGATTCTTCTATTGCAACAACTGGTACTGTAGTCAGGATTACATTTGTCATTACTACTTCATGCTTTCCGACTGTGGACTGAGGATCTTCATTCCAAGCTAGCAATTTAATAGGTTTCCACTTACCCGTACGCATATACTCAATAGATGAATTGAGTTGCTGGCTGTTCATGAAGTACATTGTTAAGCTACCAGTTCCAGTAGCTCCCACAACCTTATGCTGTGTCATTTTGTGCCCACGAATTCTTCGCTCCTGTACGGTATAATCTATCTGAGCCCTTAAGCTTTGTGCTTCAAATAGTTCACGATTAGATCCGTC
>CAYFWG010000152.1:0-1501 GCA_964346775.1 uncultured Mogibacterium sp. | reverse complement strand
TCCGAAGCAACGGTATCTGCAAGCCTTGTATAATTATCTGCCATGATTTATCCTCCTTCCTTTATGCTAAGTTAACAGTGATGTAAATCTTCTCAACACTGTCTACTGGTTGTATGTAGCAATCAATAATAACTGCATCCGAATCCGTGCCAGGAAGAACAGACACATCCTCAGGCACAAAATTCTGTATGGCACTCATGCCTTGGAGTGCATTAAAGTACTCAATTAAAGAAGCCCTTAAAAGAGACCTGCCGTCTGCATTGTTATTGATTTTACCCACAAAGTTACTTTCAAATATCTCCGTGATGTCATTATTTATGCCGTCGATTACACGAATTGCACGGTTCTTTTGAAATGCCTTGCCTTTATCCACAGTAACAGTAGTAAGACTGTTGATATCATAAACAACAGTTACATTTTGAGCTGAATCCACTTTAAATATAAATTTACCTGCTGTTATCGCTTCAACTTGTTCCGACTTAGTCATGCGCGGAACAACATCGACAGCACCGACATATTTTTTACCGGTTATACTCTCGTTTACGCCAGCACCTGCTGTGGCTCCTGCTACCCATGCGACAACCTGCTCTGCCTTCAGGATTGTCCCATCATCCATTTTAACGCCGCTCATTACATTGATGCAGGATTCTTCGTCTTCACCGAAATTTGATGTAACATATTGTATGTTGACACCTTCATCGCTTCTCATGGTCTTGACCCATGTCATCATACTCCCTTGTTCATTGTAGTGCTCCTCGGCTGTATATGGGTAGCACAGCACATTAAATTTAACAGTCTTGAGAGCTGCTTGAGCAGCCTCTATAGCATTTGATTCATGTGCCGATTGCCCAAGATTATAAATTATAACAGTTTTTGCATTCTTTAAAATCTCATTAACGAGTAGCCTATCTCCTGCTGTTGTGCCATCTGGGTACTTACTAGAATCTGTTGCTGTAACAGTGTACATTTCACCCAGTGCTCCTACACTCATTTCCTGCAATAAAACAACAATGCCCCTATCCCTCGGAGTTATTGAGAGTGGAGCATTTGTGCGAAAATTGAGATAGGCACCAGGCAATATTTTATTTTGAGTTTCCCATGTTCCTGCCATGTTTTCACCCTTTCTATTAAATATTTGTATTGGTTTCTTGTGTCTGCATCGGGACTGATGTTTCAACTCTCATTTCTGAATAGTTAACATCGAATGTCACATGCAGAACGTTATCAGTAATTCGAGCATTCTTATTTACTGCTCTAAATGCCCCGAAGTAATCAAAGCCTCTTAGTAGTACTTCTTGCTTTATAAAACAGTCTGATTTTATGTCAGGAGTAGGCTTGTCAGAGAAGTAAGCAATATCAAAACTGATTCGGCCATTGTACTTAGTGTTAAGACGTTTAGAATAGTCCTGGTCAATCTCAAAGATAACAAAGGCGGGCTTAGTAAACTTCTGCGGAATATCATCCGTATATCTTTTACAGTCCGGAAACAATTCTTTTAGTT
>CAYFWG010000151.1:0-2543 GCA_964346775.1 uncultured Mogibacterium sp. | reverse complement strand
GCTTGATAATGGTTAAAGTCGAATCTTAAGTACTTCTCATCTACATAAGATCCTGCCTGCAATACGTGATCACCCAGAACTTCCTGCAAAGCTTTCTGTAGCAGATGAGTAGCTGAATGTGAACGTGCAACATTATGTCTTCTAATGGAATCGATCTTAAGCTCAATCTCAGCTCCGACCTCAAATCCATCTACAATGCCACTATCTTCAGGATCCACGATATGAAGATAAATACCGTTATCCTTCAAAACATCGACAATACGAACTGTTTTATCTCCAGAGGTAATCGTACCTGTATCGTAAACCTGGCCTCCGCTTGTAGCGTAAAAAGGTGTTTCTTCAGAGATTATAAACTTTCTGGTTGAATCATAGTTGCCTATATATTGGATTTTTGAACTACCTTGTTCGGTTTCATAACCGGTAAATATCGTATGAGGAAGTTCTGTGTATCCGCTTGCATCTCTCCAAGCTTCTTCTTCAGTGCTCTTTTGGTTCGCTCTTGCGATACTTTTCTGATGATTCATGTTTTCAGTGAATCCTTGCATATCTACAAGCATCCCATTCTCTTCAAGAATTTCCTGAGTTACTTCAACCGGGAATCCGTATGTATCATAAAGCTTGAACACCTTATCGCCCGAAAGCTCCTTGCTACCACTTTCTTTCAGCTCTTCCATATAGCCTTCAAGTATTTCCATACCGTTGTCGAGAGTACGTGCGAAATTATCTTCTTCGATTTTAATCATCTTCTTAATATAATCGCGCTTCTCGATTAGTTCTGGATATGCTCCACCAGAAACCTCAATAACTGTATCAGCAAGCTTTGTCATCGCATTGGAGTCTTTAATTCCGAGGAGTTTAGCGTGCCTTGCGGCTCTTCTTATTATTCTCCTGAGAATGTATCCTCTTCCCTCATTGCTAGGAAGCACACCGTCTCCAATCATGAAAACCATAGATCTTAGATGGTCGGTGATTATCCTGACACTGATGTCGTTCTTACTGCTTCCACCCTCGTATTTAACGCCGGCCATATCAGTAATCGCATCCCTACTGTATTTGATAGTATCTATATCGAAAATAGAGTCGACATCCTGCATAATGCATGCGATTCTTTCAAGTCCCATTCCCGTATCGATATTAGGATGGTCAAGATCGGTATATGAACCGTCCTCTTCCTTCGAGAACTGTGTAAAAACGTGGTTCCAGAACTCCAAATAGCGATCGCATTCACATCCTGGTTTGCAGTCGTGCCTGTCACATCCCCATTCAGGACCTCTGTCATAGTATATTTCCGAACATGGTCCGCAAGGACCCAATCCTATTTCCCAGAAATTATCATCCTTGCCGAGACGGACAATTCTCTCTTCAGGTATTCCTATTACATCCTTCCAGATGTTATAGGCTTCATCGTCGTTTTCGTAAACCGTCGCCCAAAGTCTATCTTCAGGAAGTTTGAGGTATTTGGTAACAAATTCCCAGCCCCATTCGATCGACTCTTTCTTGAAATAGTCGCCAAAGCTGAAGTTGCCAAGCATCTCAAAAAACGTGCCGTGTCTTGCGGTTTTTCCTACGTTTTCTATATCATTTGTTCTTATACACTTCTGGCAGGTTGTCATCCTCTTTGCCGGCGGTGTTTCTGCACCCGAAAAATATGGCTTCAAAGGTGCCATTCCTGAATTTATAAGCATAAGACTCTTGTCTTCACTCGGAACAAGAGAGGCGCTGCCCCCTGCATAGTGACCTTTGCTGACAAAGAAGTCTCTAAACATATCTCTAATAACATTTGCACTGAGTTTTTCCATCAAAATTCTCCCTTTTTTATCAAAACTTCATTAAATTATATCATCAATGACACAAGATTTCATTAAAATACATTGTCATTTTGTCTACATTTAACAAGCTTATGATAGCTCAGGATCGTCTTCGACTATTTCAATGCTGTCAAGGGATGCTCTGACATCTGCTCTTATCTCTGCCAGAAATTCAGCCCTTAGTTCGCCCTGCTCGATCTTCTCTTCAGGGGTTAGTTCTACTTCCTTTGACTTACGTGCCAATTCATTAATTCTTTCTATTTTTTTCTTTTCCATATTTCACCTCAATGTCATGCTAACACCAAGGGGATTGCAAATCAACAATAAGATATTTTTGTACATATTGTATCCGCAATACGGATTAGAAATTTCTTATTACTCGGTCTCTCACAAAATTCTCCCATTGAATTATTCTTCTCGTCTCTTTCATAATCACGATAGGCTGCTGAGATTGCATTTCTTATTGCATGTTCTACGATCGACACCTTATCGATACCGAAATCAATCGAAAGCTCCAATTTGAAGGATTATTCTCAGAGAATCGATTATGTATGCATAACCTTTATTGCTCTCATGAATTCCATATTTGTCTAGAAGATTTCTTGATAAGGACATAAACATTAATTGTCTTTTGTGCTTCTCTCTTGCATCCATTGTCTCATCAAAGAAGCCGCCTGCCATCAACTTATATCTATCCGGCATGCTTTCGTTGAATGGAATTACGCTCATTAATGT
>CAYFWG010000150.1:0-2570 GCA_964346775.1 uncultured Mogibacterium sp. | reverse complement strand
CTATCAGGACGGGTCTATCTCCTGAAAGAGATAGATCGTATCCGTTGCCGAGACCTGTCAAAATGTCGAGCTCTTTTCCGGGCATGAAGCTTGTCATCTCTTCGGTGCCCTTACCGAGGACCTTGTAAATGATCGTCAGTATATCACCCTCTACATCGCATACGCTGATCGGACGTCTCAGAAAATGTCCGTCCAATTTGATATTGACAAATTGTCCAGGCGATTTTATCTCCGAGGTATCCCCGAGCAGACGCATCCTCCATGTCGTGGCTGTAAGCTTCTTATTTTCTTGAATTGTAAAAATCGTCTGTTTCATATTTATGCATCTATTGTCGATATTGTTTGAGTAGTTTCTTCAAGGACATCCAGAAGTACTCCTACAGTATCCAGAGAAGTAAATAATGTAGCATTGTTCTCACTCGCACACTGTCTTATTTGGTGTCCATCCGATTCCTGACGATTATCGCCTATCTTCTTCGTATTTATGATATAAGCGATATGTCCGCTTCTTATAGCCTCAAGAATCTCGTTTGAACCGTCGCTGATCTTCTTAAGCGACCTTGTTTTGATTCCGTTCTCCTTGAGGAATCGAGCTGTACCCGGAGTTCCTTCGATATTAAATCCGAGGTTATAGAATCTTCTGATAAGAGGAAGTGCTTCTTGTTTGTCGTCTCCTGCGAGTGTAGCGAGTACAGTTCCGTAGTTTCTGAGTTTTGTACCCGAAGCTGTGAGAGCTTTATACAAAGCACGGTTTAGCTTGTCGTCGTAACCTATCGCCTCTCCGGTAGATTTCATCTCAGGCGAGAGATATGTATCGAGTCCCTTTATTTTGTTAAAGCTGAATACAGGTACCTTGACGTAGAATCTCTTCTTTTCCTCAGGATAAATATCGAATATACCCTGCTCTTTGAGAGTCTTGCCGAGAATAACTTCTGTCGCAATATCCGCCAAACTGTATCCCGTGGCCTTCGAAAGGAATGGGACTGTTCTCGATGACCTTGGGTTTACTTCTATTATATATACATTGTCATTATCATCTACTATAAACTGAACGTTGTAAAGACCGATAATTCCAATTCCCAGTCCGAGTTTTTTTGCGTACTGAAGTATTGTTCCTTTAACCTTGTCGCTTATCGAGAAAGCAGGATATACAGATATCGAGTCGCCCGAGTGAATTCCGGTTCTCTCTACGAGTTCCATGATTCCCGGAACGAAGACGTTTCTTCCGTCGCATATAGCATCTATCTCGACTTCTTTTCCCTGAATGTATTTATCTACAAGAACAGGCTTGTCTTCGTCGATTTCTACAGCCGTTCTCAGGTAATATCTGAGCTGTTCCTCGTTTGCGACTATTTGCATAGCTCTTCCGCCGAGTACAAAGGACGGTCTAACGAGGACCGGATAACCGATTCCTGCCGCTGTTGCCACTCCATCCTCAATATTAGTAACAGCCCTGCCCTTTGGCTGAGGAATGTTTAGATCTACGAGAAGTTTCTCGAAACAGTCTCTGTTTTCTGCTCTGTCGATAGCTTCGCAGTCCGTACCGATGAGCTTAACTCCTCTTTCCATAAGAGGCTGTGCGAGGTTGATCGCCGTCTGTCCGCCCAAGGTCGCGATTACTCCTTCAGGCTTCTCGAAGTCGACTATAGCCATAACATCTTCAACGGTCAAAGGCTCGAAATAGAGCTTGTCCGCAGTCGTATAGTCGGTCGAAACTGTCTCAGGGTTATTATTAACAATAATTGCTTCATAGCCTTCTCTTCTTATAGTCTGGACTGCATGAACTGTCGAATAGTCGAACTCGACACCCTGTCCTATTCTTATAGGGCCTGCTCCGAGCACGATAATCTTCTTTTTGTCCGTAAGTCTGGATTCATTCTCTCCTGTATATGATGAGTAAAGATAAGGGATATACTCTCCTGTGTGCAATGTATCAACGACTTTGATTATAGGGATGATACCGTTTTTCTTTCTCGTTCTCCGAGAGATTCCAAAGTTCAGAAATATATTCATCGGAAAAGCCCATTTTCTTCGCCGATTTCAATGTCTTGACATCGTTGACTCTTTCTTTGAGAGCTTTCTCCATGTCTACAATCTGCTTGAATGCCTGTAGGAATATGTCCGTAATCTTAGTGACTTCGTGGATCTCTTTAGTTCCTATTCCCCTTCTTAAAAGCTCCGCAACTGCATACATAGTATCATCTCTCGATTCAGCTATATACTCCATCAACTTGTTGCGATTCATACTGCTGAATTTCTCAAGGTAGAGATGGCAAACTCCCGTCTCAAGGGATCTTATGGACTTCAGAAAGCTTTCTGTATGACATTCGCCGATACCCATAACCTCTCCAGTCGCCTTCATCTGAGTTCCCAGCTGATTGGAAGCATCTTGGAATTTGTCGAATGGGAATCTCGGGAATTTTGAAACTATATAATCGAGCTTAGGCTCCAAAGCAGCCGTTCCGCCTGCAACCTGAATCTCCTCGAGCTTCATCCCCATTGCGATTTTTGCTGTAACTCTTGCAATAGGATATCCCGACGCTTTGGACGCGAGGGCTGAAGACCTTGAT
>CAYFWG010000149.1:581-2605 GCA_964346775.1 uncultured Mogibacterium sp. | reverse complement strand
TGTTTTTGCTTGTAGGAAGCGCAGCAGTTGTAAAGTATTTCAAGGTGCCATACTGCGCTTTTTTTAAAGATAATTTTGCAGATAACAAAAATAATAAGGATAACGAAGATGATGTTTGCAATTTAGAAGATGGCAGTAAGAAGCTTCCTATTTGTATGTATGTATCGATGGGTTTGCTTTCTTTGCTAAGTGCAAGGTAGAAAATGCGCAACACAATTCCGCATTCACCCGGAGAAAGTTCTTCCAAAGAACGCCCACCCATTTTGAGCTTAAAATCAACCCCGATATATTTAAGGCCAAATATATAGTCATAAAACTCCTGCCGCTCGGACACTCTTTTATCAGCCGTTTCTAAATCACTTGTTATAACGTCGGCCATATCATGTACGAAAGACATAACGCTATCTACGTCTCCAAAATCAGTTTTTTTAATGCAAGATTCGAGTTCTTGAATGGAATTGTGTGAGCGTCCGTATTTTCCGTTATACTTCTGATTTATGAAATTAAGAATATTTTGTGCTATATTCGCCTCTTTCATAAACACTTCCGCTTGAAACAGTACGCCATCTTCAAGACCACCAAGCAACTGCGATATTTCTCCTTGAACGGGGGCATATATATTTTGGTATATCTTTGACAGCTCGATGATTCCTCCATACAGATGTTTCGTAATGGTATCTCTATCAGCAAGAAGTGCGTTGTATTCAGAATCAAGCTTTGTATCTATGTAGTCAAGTTCATGCTTAAAGAACTCAATAGACCCGTCTGTATCTTTATCGCCAATGATTTCAGATTTCTTTTCCTTCCATTCGGTCGAGTCTGCAAGATATTTTTGATACAGTTTCTCTTCTACGTCAGCAGAAGATATGAGAGCTTCCTTTTCATTTTCGAGACTTAACAACTTTGTGGAAAGGCCATCTTCCTCTGCAGTGATAGACTTTTGGAGAGAATTTTTTTCTTCTTCAGCTTTGCTTATTTGTCTCTTAAAAAACACTTCTGGGGTTACTAGCTCGGCAGTACATTCGGCACTTTCCAGGTTGTATTTACTAACCAACATCTTAATCTGATTTTGAACTTCACCAAATTGTGTTTTGAGCAGAGATATTTGGGCAACCACAGCTTGTATATCATTGATAAAAGTGTTGATTTCAGCAATTCTATAGGTAGTTTTTCTTACTTCATCCTTTATCTCTTGTATACCCTGGTTAATTTTGCCAAGTTTTGTTTGGTATTCGACATCTGATTCCTTCTGCTCTGGTTTAGCAACATTTGCAGGCTTGGATTTTTCATGCCGACTGAGTGTCTCAGTAGCTTTTGCAAGACTGTCTGATACCGTTTTTCGGTATTCTTTTGTTTTTTTCCTTTCAATTTCAATTATCTTGCTATTAATATCCTCAAGCTTTGTATGTTCATCCTGAAATCCAATCTCCAAGGGCCTTGACTTCAACTTCACCAGCCCATCAAGATCCTGCGCTTCACCTCGTTCTGCTTTATCCACATATGAGAAGATAACCTTATTAATCTCTTTTTGAAAGATATCCCCAAAATCATTACATACATCCTCGATGTACTTTTGTGGCAAATACTGTGCATCTTCAATAAAACTATCATCTTGATTCTCCCCCAAACAATTAATACGGCTTTCTTCATCGAGCCACGTCAATGTAGCAGAGTAATCATTTGCATAATTCTTTGGAGTTTTTCTAAATCTCTTATCATTTAGAAATGATGCGCTCCCCATTGTATTGCAGCGACAAAGATGTCCGATTATATCCGAAAATGCACTTTTGCCGCTCCCTTTATTTCCTATTATCGCTGCCATGCCTGGGTTTAGAGGAATATCAAAATTGAACCAGTTAGAATCCGTATTGATTGGCTTCTCTATACGCGAGCAGGAAATTGAGGATATATTGTTCTGTTTATTCTTGTTCACTCTGTCCAAGATTGGAGGAACATTCCCAATAAACACTCTTTCCTGCGGCTGATAAAGGCATTGTCTGAGTCCATCAAATGTCAAATCGGCT
>CAYFWG010000149.1:0-571 GCA_964346775.1 uncultured Mogibacterium sp. | reverse complement strand
GTACTCCTTGGACGTATGATTGTCAGAACACATTATCAAAGGCTTTGGTTCAATTTCTTTGAAAACATGCTGTTGGTAATCTCCTATATCTCTTTTTTGTCCAATCTCAAAAAAATGTATAGCTTCTGCAATGTCACCCTTTATAGCTTCGTTCACAGGAAGTGCATTAGTAATCTCTTTATCAATGCCATTTGTTTTACGTCCAGCATGAATAGAGATCAAGGCATCGTGCTCTCTTGCAAAATCGACAATATCTCCAAACTCCCAATAGATTGTCTCTTCTGAATCAGCAGATTTTGCCTTTTGACGAAGCATAATTGCATCAAAATCTCCAGAAAGATCAGTTAAATCTGTTTCCTCTGAAAAAATAAGAATCAGATGCAGATTATTCGATCCCTTATCAGTACGAAGCTCAACTCCAGGAAAAAAATACAATTCCGGGAGCCTTAGAGCGTAAACTCTCTATCCTATCTTTGTCAATCTTGAAATGGTCAGTAATCGCAACTGCTTTTATATTATTTTCCTCCAACATCTGACACACAAGTTCATCTGCATCCTCACCCTTATACTT
>CAYFWG010000148.1:0-2617 GCA_964346775.1 uncultured Mogibacterium sp. | reverse complement strand
TACTGCTCCAGAGCACAGTAAACAGCTCTGTGCACTGCTCCCGATGAAACGGTTGCTCCCGTAACTGCGTTGACCTCTCCGTCCTGCTTAATCTCGTAAGCCTTGAGTTCAGATCTGCCATCGTACTGTACGAGGTGATCAACAGCGTGAGCCTTTGATCCGACACCCGGTGTATCCGTTTGCTCGGTTACCTTTACAGAAGTAACCGCTCCGTCTTTGTCGATTCCTATCATAGCCTTAAGCGGGCCACCGTAGGAGCTACTCTTAACCGAAACGACCATTCCTGTTTTGTTCTTTGCCAGGTAGCAGTCTTCTACATAAACTTTGCCTTCTTCGTGTACAAAGAGATCGCCTTTATATGGCTCGAATTTGCCATCTGCAGATTCGAGAAGCTCTGCTCTTGCAGCACTTGCAGCTTTGTCGGTATTCGCCTTGATAATAGGTGAAGTGATACCGTATGTGAAGGCAAGCAGGAATGTGACCACAAAGCAGATGACCACGAGTACCAGAATAGGAGAAATAAACTCCTTGAATGTACTATTCTTATTTTCCATTCTTGGCACCTCCCTTCTTCAGATAGAACTTGTATGACAGGTTGTTAATCAGAGGTGTGCAGATATTCATCAGGAGGATCGAGAACGAAACGCCTTCAGGATATGATCCGTACAATCTGATTGCCATTGTTATAAGTCCGCATGCTATTCCGAAAATCAGCTGTCCAAGCGGAAGCTTAGGTGATGTTACATAGTCTGTAGCCATGAAGAATGCACCGAGGAGGACTCCGCCTGCAAGCACGTGGAATAATCCCATGTAAACGCTTCCTGTAGCAACCCATCCGAAGAGGAATACAGTTCCGATGAATGCCATTGGAATAATAGGACTGATAACCTTTCTTATTATAAGGTAAAGTCCGCCGATGATCAGAGCAACTGCACAAACCTCGCCTGTGGATCCGCCGTGGAATCCGAGGAAAAGCTGTCCGATGCTAGGAAGTGATTCCGAATTACCCTCTGCGAGAAGTCCGAGAGGTGTTGGCCCTGTTACTGCATCTGTAACATTCGAAAGCCTTGTCAAAGGCCATGAAGACATGTTTGCAGCGAACGAGATAAATAGGAAGATTCTCGCTGTGATAGCAGGGTTGGTAAAGTTCCTTCCGATACCTCCGTAAAGCTGTTTAACTATTACGATTGCGAAAAAACAACCGAGAACAGCCTGCCACAGAGGGAAGCTTGAAGGAACGTTAAAAGCAATCAGAAGTCCTGTCAGCGCTGCCGAAAGGTCTCCGATTGTTTGTTTCTTATGTGTAATAACGTTATAAAGGTACTCGAACAAAATGCTTGCAACAACACATACCGCAGTCAGCAGAAGAACTCTTCCACCGAAAATATATACGCTTGCGATAAGCGACGGCATAAGTGCAAGTATTACTGTACCCATCAATCTTGTAGTATCAGATTCCGTAACGATATGTGGTGCGGAGGATACTATCAAATTATTATGAAACTTCTTATCCATATTATTTCGATGCCTCCTTTACCATATTCTTCGAAAGCTTGTTAGTTAAGCTCAGTGGACGTCTTGCAGGGCAGATATATGAACAGCTTCCGCACTCCATACACTGCATTACATTGAACCTGTTAAGCATATCGACATTCTTGTTCTCGTATGCTTCAGCGAACAAACTCGGCATAAGTCCGAAAGGACAAGCAGAGTGGCATCTCTGACAATTGATACATCCAGTTTCTTCTTTAACTTCCGCCATCTCCTGGCTGAAGCAAAGTATTGCAGATGTATTCTTCATTGTTACAGATTCGTCGCCCATGGTCGCTCTTCCCATCATAGGTCCACCCATGACGATCTTGCGAGGCTCTTTCTTGTATCCGCCACAGAACTCGATTACGTCTGCGATCTGAGTTCCTATCGGAACAAATACATTCTTAGGTTCTGCAACAGCATCTCCGTCAACGGTGACTCTTCTTCTTACGATAGGCATTCCCGTCTTGAAGTATTCTCCAAGGACTCCTATTGTAGATACGTTCACCAGAATAACTCCGAGCTGTGCAGGCAAAACTCCTGCATCCATAACCTGACCGGTAACTTCGTAGACGAGAACACGCTCAGCTCCCTTAGGATAGCTTGATGGCAATACTGCGATTTCGACATCATTCATCTCGTTCTGCTCAATCAACCTCTTGAGGTTTTCAATTGCATCTGGTTTGTTACTCTCGATTCCGATAATTCCCTTCTCGAGATTCAGATAGTGCATAATAATCTTCATCCCGTCCAGGATATCCTGTCCGTTCTCGACCATCTCCCTATTATCTGTTGTGATGAAAGGCTCGCACTCTGCTGCGTTGACAACGAGGTACTTGCATTCATCGAGATTTTTAGGGTTAAGTTTGACATGAGTCGGGAAGGAAGCTCCTCCGAGGCCGACCATACCGCTGTCTCTTGCAGCTTTAATTAAATCATCAAAGCTCTCGAGGACAGGTGCTTTAACCTCTTCACTTACTTCTTGTTTCTTATCTGTCTCAATGACGACAAGGGTCTCAAAACCACCCATCGATCCTCGGCTCTGCACAATATCTTTAACAGTTCCCGAAACACTTGAGAAGAT
>CAYFWG010000147.1:0-2630 GCA_964346775.1 uncultured Mogibacterium sp. | reverse complement strand
AATCTCCTGCAACGGATTTTATCGGGCTTATATTACCGGATGCTTCCATCCATTTTGGTTGGGTCGTTCTTGTCGTATACGAAGATTTCAAGGTTTCCTCTTATTTTCTCGTTCTCGATAGTTTCTTTAACCACTTCGCCATTTTTATCAACGTTTATTTTGACTTCTCCGTCGAATATTATGTATCCTTCTATGGTTTCTATCTGAGTAATCTTGTATTCGCCAAATGGAACCTTTTCAAATAGTGCGATTCCGTTAGCATCCGTGTAGAGCTCCATCTCTGTCGGTGTGAACATTGCCCTTGCTCTGCTCATTATCCTTACAGCAGGATCCTGAGGCTCTTGAGGTTTCTCAATCTTTTCAAGTTTAACTTTTGCTCCCTCAAGCTTGATTTCATGAGCATCTCGATGGTCTTTGAGATTGTCTCTCCATCAGTCTTGACTTCTATATCTATAGGCGTGTCGTTTACTACATATCCTGTTGCTGTAGTAATCTGCTTAATCTGATATTTTCCATGTTCGACATCTGTAAAGCTCACCTTACCTTCTGCCCCTCTAGTTTTCTCAATAGGTTCTCCGACAGGTTTGCCATCAGCATCTACCCTTTGCAGTGTAACCCTTGCATCTTTAAGGACAGTGTTATCGTCCTTGTCAACCACGGTAACGTCTACATCGGATTTGATAATCCTATTCTCAAAGTCTTTTTTGATAACGGAATTATCAAGTGTCGCAAAAATATCGGTTTTAGTCTCTGGAACAAAGTAGCCTTCAGGTGCACTCTTTTCGATCAGGCTATACAGTGTGTCGTATTCCAGTCCTTCAAAGATTGCAACTCCATCTGCATTTGTAGTAGCAGTAAGTTTTTCATTAGTTAAAGTGTTCAAAAGTTCATACACTACTGCTTTCAATGCCTGGCCTACTTCGTCGGTTTTATTTATCTCTAAAGTAGCATTTTCGCGATAAACACCTGCATCTACGACTTCCTTATTATCCGGTATCGTCAATTCGAATTGCTTTGCTTCCTGTGTTGCCGGATCGATTTCATTTACTACTCCATCACCGGTCCCGACTTTCGTAATGGTGTCATAAGATTTCTTTTGAAGAGATATTTTATACTTTCCAGAACGATTAGTAGTTATGCTATATTTACAATCCTTATCTGTGTCACCGATATATGTCTTATTTGTATCTACATTAGTCATGGTGAAGGCGTAGTCAGGCAGAACCTGTTCTCCTTCCCCTTTAGCTCCATCTCTATCCTTGTCGAGGAAGAGTGTTCCATTTACATGGAATTTTACAATCGGAGCTGATGCTTGAGTACATGCTAGGAAACTTCTATTTGTGCTGGAATAGGCAAAATTGTTGTTTGCTATGTCTCCTTCTTCTATGCCTTCGCTATTTTCTACAACTGCATCATAAATGAGATCTACCTGGTTTCCAGGTTTAATAACCGTTCCCTCATTCATTGTCCATTTGAACATCGTTACCTTTGACCAGTCTGTAATTTCGTCTGCAGGAACAAAGGCTTGATTATTGACATCTAGAGCATCAGTTGCTGGTTTTTCCGTAGAATATACTACGCTGAATCCTTCAGGAGGTGTGATCGGACCTTTGAGGAAAACGCTGAACTTCGAGCCTCTATCCGTATACTCTCCTGCTTCATTTTTAACTATAGACTTATCACCTTCTCTAGGTAGAACGTTTATAGCCGTTGCAACCTTAAGATCGGTTGTCATCTTGTTCTCAAGGCGTAGCCTATATTTAACATCTCCACCGATTTCAACTCCGTCGGCAGCCTTCGCAAAACTTCCGTCACTACTTGAAACTGCGACAGTACCAATCAATTCCTGAGGAGGTATAAACTGAACGTTTAGTTGCTTATAACCTACTAAATCAGTCTTATCTCCATCATTATTAATATCGTATATGTCTTCACCATCGTAGCCTGTATGCCAAGTAAATGGTTTTCCCTTATCCGAATCGGTAGCTATATAATAATCAAAGTTATTCGTTCCTGTTTCTGCTTCACGATTAAACTTAACTTTGAATTTTAAGCGTATATGTTCTGTCTGAGAGAGAATTCCTTCATGGTGGTATACAAGTGCCGGTCTACCTGAACCCCCGAAATTTTCAACAATTTCAGGAGTTACCTTCCTACCGCCGAAGGTTGCAGAATCCTCAACATATTCGACACCTTATCCAGGCAAAAGGACAACTACCTTAGGATTTTTCTTTACTTCAAGTTCAGGTATTATAGGATCGTTTAATTGATATCCATTGACGGAAACTTCTCCAATAGTATCAACATAGAATGTTGTCGGAGAAATTAAACCGCCATTATAAAACGTAGGTTCATATTTTTCGACTTTGTTGTTCGCTGAGCCTATAGTTGTAACCGTCTTATTGGTGCTAGGTGATACATATATTATCCTTGCCTCATTGCCATGAAAACCGATCATTTTAGGATCGTCCCATTTTTCATGATTAAACCTTGTAGTTAGAATAGCTGAGATCTGATTTCCTTCTTCTATAGAATTCACTACAAGATGATCTTTAAATTTAAGTACTATTCCCGTGTACTTTTTGTCTATATTATATTTTGTTCCTGCTGAAATATTTGTTTCAATAACT
>CAYFWG010000146.1:2437-2701 GCA_964346775.1 uncultured Mogibacterium sp. | reverse complement strand
ACCATCATTGCTTGTCTTTATCAGGATATCTCTGCAGTTTCTTTCTTCATTATCTATCCTACGAAGAATAGTATTATGGTCTGATCCATACTTTCCACTGCCTGCTTCCAAGAGAACATAAGGTACTATCAGAAAATACTTTGCCCTTGTTTGGACTGTAGATGTTCCCGGAAAGAAGTAATCTGCAAAGGCATCACGAACTGCACCTATGCCAAGTTCGTCAACTGCTCCTGGTTCATCTAACAGGTGAATTACATTAAGAGC
>CAYFWG010000146.1:0-2427 GCA_964346775.1 uncultured Mogibacterium sp. | reverse complement strand
GTTTCACACTAATAGTAAAGCACCCTTTTACCTGCTCTGTTCTACCGCTTCCTGCTCCAGCTTGCAGTCATTCTTAAGCATATAATTGATTACTTCATCAAACTCTCCACCAAGCAAATTCTTCAGCCGACTTCTGTCATTCTCCGTTAGTTTCTTGGTGTAATCCTTATACTTCTTTATCGTTCCAAGATCCATATTTAACGGAGCAAAAGGAATTCCGGTTTTCCTCCGAAGGTCCTGTAATATGTAGAATCCTCCCGCATCGATATCTCCATAGTGGTAATACTTTTTTCCAGGATTATCCTCATATATCTTCCGGATCATATTCCGTCTGATACTGTTGTGATATCCACCGAGATAGATCACAAACGCATCCTTATCCACATAAGAATTAAAGGTTGTCAGGTTCTCGATCGTGATCACCTTCGAAGCAGAAATCTCAACCTTCTCAATGTCATCTAACACCGCTGAACTTAATCCGAAGTCTCCGTCAAGACGTCCAAAGTCGATGGTTTGTCCGGAAATAATTATTGTCCCATTTCCCTTCACATATACATATCCAGGGTTGTTAACGATATTTAAATCCTGAAGTACACACTCTTTATCCGGATAGTCACCGTATTCGCAGAGCAGTGATACTACGGCTGTCTTTATGTGTTCAAAAGCTTTTGAGTCGCCTAACACTCTGATGGAAAAGTTACGGATAAAAGTTTCTTCCTCTATATTCTCTATCTCAGCCAGAACCTTTAGTATCTTCTCTAACTTCTCAAGATCGTCGGAATACTGTACTTTCTTATTCTCGTCAAGGCGCATAAACTGTTCTTCGCAAAAGTCATGAAGAAGCGGAGTTCTGTCACAATACTCATTCAGAAGTATTTTTATAGCAGCATTCCTATCCGTCTTCGGCTGCCTCCCTAAAGCGTTGTAACATTGATCAAGTCTATCGACAACAAGCGTCACCGAAGATATGATTTCTGTGTCAATCTTTCCACGCCTCTTCCTTTTTACCGTGATCAGCCCCTCTTTTTCCAGTAATGCCACCTGTGCGTTTACACCTGAAAACAGCTCAAAATTAGCCTCGTCGTCGTATCCTGGGAAAAGGTCCGTTATTCTTTTGCTAAAAGACTGATTCTGAACATTCTTCCCGACAAAGCTTTTACTACGTTCATACTGATCGAGAAGCGCATTCAGAATCGTAGTTTCGTGTTTTCTCATAAAGCATACGCCTCTATAAAGCTGTTATATCCCTCTCTGTATACCACGAAGATGTCATCAACGTATTCTCCAATAATCTCCATTTTAGCCGGAGGGGTTGCTAGAATAACCTGGAACTTCTGGTCCTTAAAGAACTTCATCATACTGGCTATACGTTCATCGTCCATCTTATCAAAAGCCTCATCAAGCATCATGATACGGATGCTTTCACCTAAGCTGTACATCTGAGCAAATGATGCTGCGATTGCCACATAATAAGGAGTCTGGGTCTCTCCACCGCTTTTCTCGCCATAAATTTTTGAGAACAACTGTGGCTTGCCATTAGAAGTAACCTCAATATCATAATCAAGATATCCCCGATAATCCGTATACTCCTGAAGAATCGAGTCACCTGCAGTATCAGACTCAGTAAGTTTAGAGAATAGATCCTCCATCTCTTCGTGATACTGTTCTTCGAAAAAACTTGAAAACAAAGTTGCTCCACCGATGTTGATGTCAGAAGTAATCATTTCATACAGCCCTTGCTTTAATGCATTGGGCTTTAGAATAAACTTGTATGAATCATGACCATACTTGATATCCTTCAGAGATTTATTAAGTCCAGTGAAGATGTCTTTCGCTGTATCGATGTTTTCACGCATCTTAGACAGGAAATTCTCTCTAAACTCGAGCTCACAGTCTTTACGTGCGTCTTCAAGCTTCTCCTCGCATAAAATAAGATCATGTTTAGACAGTTCCGTAAACTCACTATTATATGCAGCAATCACATCCTCTGAATCACCAGTTCCGAGTTCTCCATCTTTATATTTCGTCTGAAGAGAAGTAAGATCTCCGTACTTTTTTGTTCTCTGGTTCTCCAGCGTCTTCCTACGAGGCAAATAATTTTCAAAAATTGTTCCTGCATTTTTGGACTTTAGATGTTCATCCAGCTTCTGTTTGGCAGAATCACGCGCACTGGGATAATCAGCAGTCATAACATCTATTTCTTTGAGTAAGGCCTCTCGTTCACTTCTTAAATTCTCGATTTTAACCAGAATATCTGCACAGTCACGTTCAAGATTTACGCTTTCTTTCTTCAGGCCATCAAGTTTTTTCTTCTCCTCCTCGATTTCTCCTGAAAGCTTTTGCGCCTTGAAATTGAGCTCTATAATATTCGGATCAGCTTCTGCATCCTTCAGTTCAGCTTTAACGCGAGCCATATCCACAGTTATT
>CAYFWG010000145.1:0-2740 GCA_964346775.1 uncultured Mogibacterium sp. | reverse complement strand
ACGGAAAGCCTTTGAAGGGCATCTATCACTTCGACCTCATTCATCAGGTGGAAGACTTGTGCGAGAAGCACGGTTATAAGGCTGAGATTTACGACCTCTTTGCGGCGAATAACAAAGACCGCAATACTCCAGGTGTTACCCGTTTGCCTGAGAAGGAAGCTTTGATGGGTGATAGAGCTGTAGAGGCTCATATCCTTCGCCGAGTATTCTGTAATATTCGCTTGCGTGATTTTGATAAAGGAGAGGGCAATGATGAGATTACAACCAATATGGCGGTATCATTCCATCAGAAGGGTATTCAGTTAGGTATTGGCAGAAACGTAATTATCTGCCATAATCAGTGTCTTCTTAATGCCGAGCATTATGGTGCTACCTACTCAGACATCAATAGCAAAAGAGGAGCTTTC
The DNA here is from genome assembly GCA_964346775.1 of uncultured Mogibacterium sp. Lineage (GTDB taxonomy): Bacteria > Bacillota > Clostridia > Peptostreptococcales > Anaerovoracaceae > Crickella. The sequence continues at coordinate 2,333 of CAYFWG010000145.1, read as the reverse complement.
AAGCTCGATGAGCTTCTTCAACGTGCTGATGCTTGGCTCGCTAATCTAAGAGGCATCATTGATGCCAATGATGAAATGATTGAGCGTATGAAGAATCGTGAGATTAAGGCACAGGAGATGTTTACCATCATCGGTATGCTGACCTCGCTCCGTGTTGCTGCTGAGACGAAATACAAAGGCATTCGCAACCCTCAGGTCATTCCTCTCAATCAAGCACAAATTGGTCGCTTGACCGAGAAAATGATGATTACCTACTACGAGCGCAATATTGTTACCGCTTGGGATTTGTACAATGCGGCTACCGATATGTATAAGTCAACTCAGCTCGACCAGCCAATGATTCTTTCACAGAACTTGGCAATGAGTAGCTTCATTCAGAATACATTGATTCCAAACGCATAACTACATATAAGATTGAATATAGAAAAAGTCGATAATAAGAGCCTTTAAGCCGCCGTGAGGTGTCGGCTCTTTATTTTAGAAAAGTTAAATTTAGGTTCTGATATATATTGCCGTGAGGTAATCAGTTATGTCAATTATCAGTTAGATAAATATTAATTATGGTTATTGTTTTTGCCCTACGGCGGTAGGGCTTTTTATCCCAAGGAAAACCAATCGCACGGGTGTGCGTGGGCTGTATGGTAGTGATACCGATATTCTTATCAACCCCTAAAGGAAAGAGGTGAATATATATAAGTTCATTCATTCTACTGTGTTAAAGAATGTATGCGAAGACACTCCGTAATAAGCAGCTCTTAATAAGCGGAGGTTGGCGAGGGTTCGATTCCCTCTCTTGGGGCTATGTTTTTTAAATTTATACAATATGACAGATTATAACGGAAAATTAAACTTGCTGAAGCTCAAAAGAGCTGGCGTTATGCAAATACCAGGGCGAACCGAAGTGCTTCGCTGCTTGGTTATCCCTATTGAAGAGAATAATATCTTCATTAGTACGGATGAAAATAATCGTCCGAAGGCTGCTTATCTCGACCTTACCGCTTGGGCGTTGAAGAATCCAAAGTATGAGGAAACTCACATGATAAAGCAGTCGTTGCCTAAAGAGGTTCGTGAGAAAATGACAGATGAGGAGAAGAAGGCGATGCCTATTCTAGGTGGATTGAAACCTGCAAACTTTGAAGCTCAGAATGGAGCATCTACTTGCGATGCTCCTTTTGCACAGGCACAGGATTTAAACGATTTGCCCTTTTAGTATAAGGGCTTTCTTGGATATAGGATTTAAGTTAGTTTTAGATTATTAGAAATATGAGAAGTAGAACGAGTAATTGGTTTGAGGTAGGAATCCGCTACCAGAAGACCCAAGAAGATGGTTCAGAGAAATCTGTGACCGAAAAGTATGCGATTGATGCCTTATCCTTCACGGAAGGTGAGAGCGCAATCACAGAAGAAATGGCTGCTTATATTAGCGGCGAGTTCAAGGTTAAGTCGATGCAAGAGGCTTCATACAGAGAGGTATTCTTCTCTGATAAGGATGATGATGATTGCTGGTATAAAGCAAAACTGCAATTCATTTCCTATGACGATAAGACCAACAAGGAGAAGCGTAGCAATGTGACTTACCTCGTGCAAGCAAAGTCTATGCGTAGTGCAATGAATAATATCGGAGATGTTATGGATAAGACAATGATTGATTATGAGGTCATTGGTCTCAGCAAAACCAATGTTTACGATGTCTTCGAGCATAAGACAAAGGAGGAGAAGGAACAGAAGTCTAACGAAGAAAAGAAGGAGGAGTAAATTATGGCAAGACCTAAGAAAAATGGCGTAGAACAGCCTTTGAATTTGAATGGCAATAATATGCCTATGGAGAAAGAGAACGCTCAGCAGAGCCAAGAAAATGCGGCTCAGCAGCAAAGTGAGGAGCAAGTTGAGGAGAATGAGAAAGAAAATGAACTTCCTTTTGAAATAAAGGATGGAGTTCCTTCCCCTATTGATAATAATGGTTCGTTCATTATCTACGCTCCTACTGATATTGAATCCCGTAAAGGTCGAATCCCTGTAAAGATGGGTATTACTCTCAGAGAGGGCTATCGTGGCTTGATTGTTCCAATCACAGCAAATGCTCTTTATGGCATTCCTACGGAATCAGATTACCGCTTACAACATTCCGATGTGATTTCAACGCAAGTAGGGGAGGAAGAAGAAGTAAGACTCGTACTCTCTATCAATGATGAAACAATGATACAGGAGCAGACAAACTTCGGTTCACGCTCCCGTAATCTCATTATTCCGAAGGGTGCTCCGCTTGCTATTCTTATGATTTTTAAGCTGTGAAATATATAATTGCGGATGTAGGTATATTCTATAGTATCTTC
>CAYFWG010000144.1:1660-2756 GCA_964346775.1 uncultured Mogibacterium sp. | reverse complement strand
AGCACAGAAATCATCACCCTGTGATAAATCTGCTCCAAGCGCACATGGCATCCCCCAATACTCTCTATGAGAATGTGGTAATATTTCCTCGTATGGGAAGTAATAAGTGTACCCCTCCATTGGGATTCCAAATCGTTTTGCCAATATATCGTTTCTAGCTGCCGGACCTTTTTCAGCTCGTTCAACAGCTTGTTGATATGTTTCATATGTAACGGTCTTATCCAGATTTGGATTGGCTTTTAACCACATATCCGGATCGTTCACTTCATCGATGGAGTCGAGCTTATACCACCAAATGGATACATGAGGGTTATAATACTCACCCTTTAAGATATCCATTAACTCCATTTTGACCGTGTCACCCACACCATTACGAACTGTACCCTCAGAACTAACAGCCGCGATTAACCAGTCATCATTCTTTGACGCTCCCTGCTCTAAAGCGCCAATTACGTCTTCTCGTATGTCACCCGAAAGCCACTCATCAATAGTGTTGATTCTCGAGTTAAGACCCTGGAGCTTATCTATGGTCATTGGTCTGATTTCAACTAATGAATTGGTCAGAAAATTTTCAATACCTTTCTTAGTTGGTGCCAGCTTTTGGCGAAGATTCTTAGATCCCGTCGTGTTCTGTAAAGAGCCCTCTGTCAAGAATCTGAATAATGGACCTTTGGCTCTGGCTATTGCAGTCTTTATAGGAGCAATAACTTCTTCTGCCTGTTTCATCGTTGGTGCGGTATGAACTTGATGAGTTGTGGATGTGTCTACTGTAGCGTAGTAACTGTGTATATATGATTCATACTGAGATTTAGCCGCTCCTCTGGCGACTATGAGATACTGCTTATTAATTAATCGTTGCTTAATTTTCTTTCGATAATAATGACCGGTTTCACCGTTCTTTCCAGGTTTGTAGACTGTTCGTTCTACAAACTGATACCAACCGAAAATCTCTTCGCCCCACAGTTTAAAGCTGTCAAGCATATGTAAATCTGAACCGTCCGTAAGAGTTAGTTCATCTTCACAAAACGAGATCCACCCATCTACAGCTTTATCATCATAATAGTATCGTGGATCATCTATAAGTGCGTCAATTCGA
>CAYFWG010000144.1:999-1650 GCA_964346775.1 uncultured Mogibacterium sp. | reverse complement strand
ATTGATTTGATTATCTTTCTTCCGGTCTCTTCGACTGCGGGAACAACAACACGATCCATTACTCGCTTTGCTATTTTTGCCCCCATAGAGACCTTCAGTGGATTAAGCTCTCGATACTGCTGTTCTAATCGACCCCGTTCAATTTTTCTTCGCAATTCATCATCTGTCATGTCCTTTATGGATTTTGTTTGTGATGGTGATGTCTTGATACTTGTACTCTTACGCGTTGTTTTTTTCTTTTTAAATAAACCGAACGTGTTGGATTTTCGTTTTTGTGTAGCACCACTGGACGATCTGGCTGGTGTTTTTCTAACCCCCCACTTCATTCCTTTCACGCCATGATGGTATAATTCGTTATCCATTTTGACCTCCTTTGAAATCTACAGCTGCATTGATGCGCCACTCCAATTCTGCAATGTTTTCCTTTATAGCCTGCATTACTGCTGTGTTGATTGGTGGATCAAACATCAAGCGAACCTTCTTATACACATAAGTCTTGACCATTTCAACATCGCATCTACCCTGTAGATAGTCGTTCCACGTTGCTGTTTTGTCTGATATGGAATAATTCACATCCGGATTTAATCCGATCTGTCCAAGTATCTGAAATACAGAATTAATGTCTATGATGATGTCGGTATCAAAGTCAAC
>CAYFWG010000144.1:0-989 GCA_964346775.1 uncultured Mogibacterium sp. | reverse complement strand
TGCTTTCATACAATACCCTAAGAATCCATCCTCGGTGCATACAGCATAAAAGTCGAGATGTTCTTCATCGAGAATCTCGATCTCTTCTCCTTCTTTCATCACTTTTATAACCTCTGACTCGGTCGACGGCTCTGATCGAAGATTAATTCCGGCATAACCGGGAGCATCAATGATACCTTTTTTGGTTTTGAATGTGTTTTCAGCTGCAGTCACATTCTCTTCGTTATATTTCTTTTCTTTATTATTCATTTCTCCTCCTACTCTAGTGTCTCCATGGACACATGTCGTTTGTTTTTCGTTCGAGTGGTTGATCGATAAGCAGAGTTTCATCACCATAGTGTATGGCATTGTGTGTATTATGTATGGTGGTGATTAAATATTCCGGATTCAACAAATACTCTGTAACATCTTTAATATCATCAACACTGATTGGGTTCATATGATGTATAAGTATCGGTCCATATATTTCATGCCCAACAATTCCAAGATCAAATCCGTTGTCTCGATCTATTACATAGTTTCGAATGATGACAACTTGATAAGTTCAGAATATGTTCTAATAATATTCATCTTCCTTATCCTCTTCGTCGTCGCTATAACCTGAGTATTTTTTCATTGCGGCAATTACTTCTAAATATGCTTGTTCCGATTTAGTAGCTGCTTGAAGATTCTCTGTCTTTGCCGTTACTAATATTTTTTGCTCAGCCAATATCTCTTGTTCTAATTTGGCTTTTGTGGATCCTCTTTTTACAAACTCAGTAATAAGCTGAGAAGAAGCAGTACCCTCCCGCAGTTGTTTTTCTGCGAGATCCATTGCCAACGCGATGCATTGATTTTCTCTTGCTTCCGGACTTAATGCTGGTCTGGACTGCCTTGTGGTTTGTTTCTTTGACTTTGGCAATGTTTCTGTCTCCTTTCTTTTTACTTCTAGCAACTTTAAGATAATATTTTACAGGCTTCATGGGTGTTTTCAGCAGATTAATATATCT
>CAYFWG010000143.1:2251-2759 GCA_964346775.1 uncultured Mogibacterium sp. | reverse complement strand
CCAATAATTATAAAAACGATTTGTAGCGTATGAAAGAAAGATTAAAAATGATTTTTGACCGCATCGACATTTTTGTCGTATGCATTGTCGCCTGCCTTTGTCTCGGCATTGTGGAAGGCTTAATTGAAAACTGGGACGTGTGCGCTGATTTCGTCTTCGTAGCTTTCCTCGTTTCTGAAGTCTGCTACACCTCACGCTGCAACGAACAGCTGAAGAAGGAGCTTGTTGAAGCTAACTGGAAACTTAAGGATGCGGAAAGTAAAGTGAAGGAGTCGCAGAATGAGGTGATTGCGGAGAAAGAAAAATATATCCATTGGATGGATGTTAATGGGAGATACTTCAGAATAGTCCAATTGTGCAGGGATTTGTGGCAAGAAAGATGCCACTTGGAGGAGGCGAAGGTTCTCTTGTGCAAGAAAAAGTTGACTACAGGAGGTGTTCTAGAGCAAATAAAGACTCGCGAGGAAGCGATTGCTGATATAGAAAACAAAATCCGCCAAGCGAACAT
>CAYFWG010000143.1:0-2241 GCA_964346775.1 uncultured Mogibacterium sp. | reverse complement strand
CTATCTTGAAAAAGATGTGGAGTGAGAAATGGGATGGCCATCTCCCCGTTTACGGAAACGTTCCTCAACTGATGATGACAACGAAGTAATTCATTTGTAATATTTGTCATGAAACAACTTTCCCCACGTCATTTGCCGATGGCGTGGGGATTTCTTTGCTAACCGTTCAGATAGTCGATGACTTTTCGGTTCGCCTCGTCTATCTTCTTGTTGTCGAACTGAATATACAAGTCGGTAGTGGATGAATCCCACTCACTATGACCTAGAGCTTTACCGATAACTTCCTTCGGAATATCGATGCTTGCCGCTATTGTGGCCCAGCTTCTTCTGGCCGTATACCATATTATGTCCTTATGAAGCGGCTTGATTTCCTTCTTGATCAAGGCGCCACGCTTGTTCTTCTTCATCTCGGTAGGACCTATTCTCTTCAGGTAATCGCCTAGCGTTCTGCGGAAGCTTGATTCCTTTGTTCCGTCATCCAGGATGCACAGAAGATGGTCCTTTCCCTTATACTTCTTGATGATCTCCATCGCTTCCGGCTCAACCTTGATGTCGTAGAGCCTGCCGGTCTTGTTGCGCTTGTACTGGATACGGCCTTTCTTGATGCAGTCAGCAGGGAGCTCAAGCAAGTCGGATAGGTTGATGCCTATCAGGTAGAACCCGAGCATAAACAAGTCACGATACTTCTCCATAAATGGCTCAACCGGGAAGTCACGATACTCTCTCATCTCCTCGGCGCTCAGGTACAGGTACTGCTGACGCTCCGTCTTGATGGAGAACTTACGGAAAGGGTATTTGGTCGTAATCTCGTTGTCTATGGCCCAGTTGAACACCGTACGTATGTTTCTCAGGTCAATGGCGATACCTCCGCTCATGCGACCTTTCAGAAGCTCATGTGCCTGGAATCTTTCGAGCCAGTCTCTGTCGATATTGTCGAAGTCCGCATGCTCATCGAAAGATTCAATCCTCTTCCTCGTTCTGAGAAATATTTCCTTGGTGCTGTCCTTGGCCTTGGTCTTGATGAACTCATCGATGTAGTAGAGGATATTCTTCTCTACTGATGCAGCCCTTCCGTTGATGATGGCTTTGATTTCGTCCTTCATTCTTGCTACAGGAAGATCACCATTCATATACACATACTCTTCCACGGACGCAAACAGCTTCGCCAGCATGGCCGTCTTGGCTCTTGCGTTCGGAACACTCTTCGGGAAGACCATCCCGCTGAACTTGACGGTACTCGTGATACCGGTATAGACCTGGAATCTCTTTCCCTGATAACTGATGATGAAGAAAACCTTGAGAGACTTTCCTTCAACGTATGTCTTGATGCTATTCATACTTACTCACAGATTTTACTCACAATTTTTACTCACAACTCAATTTTACTCACATATTACTCACAAAACTACTCACATTGGCGTACATTATGCACGTTTTTGTACCTATTTTGTGGTTGAAAATGTTGGATTTTACTATGTTTTTAATGGTGAAAAATGATGTAAGTGGCTGATTATCAGTATTTGAGCGAGATACGGGAGTCGAACCCGCCTCACAGGCTTGGGAAGACTCTCGTATGAATTGGTAATGTGCTGATACTGATGATTTTCAATGCAATTAATGATTGTTCACTCACATATTACTCACAAAAATTATATTATTGTCACAACATAAATCCCTGCGCAAACTCTTTCTGCGTAGAATTTATTCTTTCTAAGCTCATCAACAAGTTTTCTGACGCAAGAGCTTTCTGTTTCTATTAAGGCAAAGTCTAAGCCGATATACCCCATCTTTTCTGTTGCTATTCTAGAGTTTACAAGTTTGTTTACGGCCTCGTCACCTTGGTACATAAAGTATCCGTAGAAGTCTGCGTCTGGTCTTATGTCATCAAATTGTTTCCCGCTGATTATTAACTTGGAACTCGCTTCCGATTCTTCGAAAAAGCGCGCTACATCTTCGCAAGCTCTTGCTAGATCGAATCTATTGTAGATTTTCCCGTCAAGGATTTCTTTAGCTGTTTTCATATATCACTACTTATTTCTTTTTTCTTGTTTTCTTTCTCTTCGTAGTTTGAGAAGTATTGCACCTGCATCTCATGCTTGATGTTGTCTATGCTTAGATATATAGACCTCTTCGAGCCTTTGGATGGGTTGTAGTGCCACATATACATATCAATTCCTTCCCATTTCATGTCCCCGTTTTCCCCTTCAGGGTACTTCTGTTTGTATTGCTTGAGAAGTGTGA
>CAYFWG010000142.1:0-2769 GCA_964346775.1 uncultured Mogibacterium sp. | reverse complement strand
ATTTCGGATGATGATGTCGGATTTATCGCAATCTATGCTTCCGATCAGGAAAGTGCAGAAAAGGCTAGAAAAGAAATCGAACTCATTACAAAAGACGTTGAAGTCGGTGAAGTATATGAGGGTGAAGTTAAGAGAATTATGCCATTCGGAGCATTTATCGAAATATTGCCAGGCAAAGAAGGCTTGCTACATATTTCAAAGATGGCTAATCACAGAGTAGAGAAGGTTGAAGACGTTATGAACCTGGGCGATGTTGTAAAAGTAAAGGTTACAGAAATCGACAACCAGAATAGAATTAATCTCTCGAGAAAAGAACTCTTAAACGACTAAAGTATCTATCACCCAAGTATGACGAACAGATAGAAATACTTGTAAATTAGAAATGCTTAAGAAAAGACACAACACAAGGAATACAATCATTATAGCACTGGCAAGTTTTTGCGGTGCTATATTGCTATTGATTTTTTTGAAGGGCAGTTTCAATATTCCCCATTATATTCTGGAGATAATAGGTCTTTTGGTCGCAATTTCACTTCTAATAATGGTGTTTTCTTTAACTACAGGAAGAGATGCGGTTATTGTAAACGAACCATCCGATTATCCTCCTGAAAGGATCACTCCTCCACAAGCTGGATGCATACAAGACGGAGTTATCGACGAGAGAGAAATCATAAGTGCTATTTTTTACCTCGCACACAAGGGTTATTTCGTAATCAGGGAGTACGAACTCCAGAAATTCGAATTTATATATCATAAGTATCCTCTGGATGAAGATCGTCCTATGAGAGTTCTCTTCAATGCATTGTTTGGTACATCAAAAGAAGGGGATGTTGTAAAACTTATAGATGCCAAAGAAAGACTTATTAAAATTCTTCCTGAATTTAAGAAGCTTATAATTAAGAGCATAACTTCGAGAAAAAACAAAGAGATCGCTGTATTAACAGGCAAGGTCAACGGATTTATAGACAACATAATAAACAATCCTCCTGAACATTATGAGAAGTTGGTTGAGGAAGATGAAGATTATTTATATAAAATAATCCCTTATGTTTATGCTTTTGCAATTGCATCAAAGATTCCTAGTAAATTTGAAAATATCGATGTTAAAAGCCCTGATTGGTATCTTCCTTACGGAACTCCAGAGAACTATACATTTAGTGTAGTCATATACAGTTCTATGCTTAGAAACTTACCGAATCAATTCAGAGCAGTAGTCATAAGAGGGGAATAGAAAGTAATAATTAAATAAGAGTAATAAAAAAGAGATGTGTTCAATCCTTTAACTTGTATGTCGATCATTGCACATCTCTTTTTATTTAATATTTCTTTTGTCTTTTTCTTTTTCAACATTGTCGACAGGGAAGTACAAAGTATTTGTTTTATCAGAATCATCACTCTCGGATTCTTTTTTGAAAGCATTAGGATATCGCTCTCGAACAGGTCGATTGTCGCTTTCTCCTTTAATATAGTTTAACAGGGCGTATATTAGGATTCCTATTAACAATAATAAGCCTATAATTATAAGTGGCATAATGCTCCGCCTTTGCTCATCTAAATATCTGAGTTAAATTTTTACTATATTAATTCTATACTTTGCAACAAAAACCGTCAATGTTTGAAGAAAGTAAATGCTATAAATCGTGCAAAGGCATTGAAATTATGCTAAAATGAGATGTTACAAGTGGACAATCTTTTGTGTGCAAAAAATTAGCTTATTCACTTATAAAACTTCGACAGGAGGAAGGAATGGATAATAGAAAACCAAACGTCGGTGCACTTCTGCCAATTTCGGTCTTTCTGATATTGTATCTGGGAAGCGGAATTTATTTTGAATACATCAATCCCGTTGATGGAGGCATGGGATTCTATATCATGTCGGTAGTAGTATCCTTTGTAATTGCTCTGATTACAGCACTTTGCCAGAATAGAGATAAGACATTTGATGAAAAGATTCATATATGTGCAAAGGGAATCGGAGATGACAATATAACAATAATGCTCTTTATTTTCCTTGTAGCTGGAGCATTTAGTGGTATCGCAGATGCTTCAGGCGGTGCAAGCAGTACTGCTTATATGTTACTCAGCATTATACCTGTAAAGTTTGCAGTACCTGGTATTTTCATCATAGCCTGTCTAATTTCTATGGCTATGGGTACGAGCGTAGGAACCGTAACAGTATTAGTTCCAATTGCCGCAGCAATTTCTCAAACTACAGGTATCGATCTTCCTCTTTGTGTAGGATCTGTTGTGGGAGGTGCAATGTTCGGAGATAACTTGTCTTTTGTTTCCGACACGACGATTGCAGCTACAAAGACTCAAGGTGTTGAGATGAGGGATAAGTTCAGGGTTAATTTCAAGATCGCTTTACCTGCAGCATTAATTACCCTGGGAATCTTCGTAGCGATGTCTCTTCGAAGCGGTGTAGCTGAACTGACTATCAAAGAATTCAACGTTTTACAAACTATTCCGTATTTCGTGGTATTAATTGCATCGTTAGTAGGCATAAACGTATTTGTAGCATTGTGTTCAGGAGTAGTCCTGTTTATGCTTACAGGCTTAATAACAAAATCTCTTACAGTTGCATCGGCATTCAGCGCAATGGGGAGCGGTACATCAAATATGTTTGAAACCATGGTCGTTGCAATATTAGTTGCTTCAATAGGGGCATTGATTAAAGAAAACGGTGGTTTTGCTGCAATACTCAAATTTATAAAGAGTAAGTTCAAAGGCAAGAAAGGTGGGATGTTCGGAATCGGTATTCTGGTTGCA
>CAYFWG010000141.1:0-2774 GCA_964346775.1 uncultured Mogibacterium sp. | reverse complement strand
ATCTCGTAGACCAAGGACACCCTGCTCGGTATAGAACACAAGAGAGGACGGTTTTCCTTGGCTGTCTTCAGCGGAAAGGCGAAGAATATTAGAAGTCTCCAGATAGTCTATAGGGAGGTTTCGAGAATATGTTTTCCCTGTATCCTTATCAATAATTTCGATTTTTATCTCATCGGCTGTAATTCTTGTAGGCATATCTGTATTGGTATTCATAACAGTCTCCCTTCATTAACATATGATGGTTGAATTGTACAATAAAAATACACATGCTCGCAAACAACCGGTTCATGAAGAATAGAAATCGAAGGATCTCATAATTCGGAAGCTATCTCAAATACTCAAAAAAGGGAGGAAGTAAGAATGGATAAAGGATTAACCAAGAAAATTATTTACATCAATGGGGTCAAAAGAAGTGTTCTCGTCAAAGGCGATGAAAAACTTTCAACCGTACTTCGAGAAAGACTTTTGCTCACAGGATGTAAAATCGGTTGCGGAGAGGGTCACTGCGGAGCTTGTAACGTCATATTGGACGGCAAACTCACAAGATCCTGTATCGTACCGATTTCCAAGGTTGAGGATTTCGCAGAAATCACAACTATCGAAGGTATTGGAACTCTTGAAGAGCTTCATCCGATACAGGTTGCATGGATGGCTTACGGCTGTGCACAATGCGGATTCTGCAGTCCTGGATTCATAGTTAGCGCGAAGGTTCTCCTCGACAAGAATCCTAGTCCTACAAGAGAAGAAGTTCGCGAATGGTTCCATAAGAGCCGCAACCTCTGCAGATGTACAGGATACAAGCCTCTCATCGATGCAACAATGGCAGCAGCTGAGGTTCTGAGAGGAGAAAAAACAAAAGAAGATCTCATGTTTACTCCTACAGAAAACCGCATAATAGGTACTGACTTTGTAAGACCTTCGGCAGCTATGAAGGTTACAGGTACTTGGGATTTCGGAGCTGATGATGCACTTCACATGCCTCCTGATACTCTCAGACTGGCTTTGGTTCAAGCTGATGTTTCCCACGCAAATCTCAAGGGTGTTGATGCTTCAGAAGCAGAGAAGATGCCAGGAGTATTCAAGGTAATAACTGCAAAAGATGTTCCTGGAAAGAATCGTATCAACGGACTTGTAATGTTGCCTCTTAACAACAAGTGCGACGGATGGGATCGTCCAATACTTTGCGACGAGAAGGTATTCCAGTACGGAGACGCTATCGCTATAGTAGCAGCAGATACCGAAGAACATGCAAGAGAAGCTGCAAAAGCTGTTAAGGTAGATCTCGAAGTTCTGCCTGCATACATGAGTGCTCCAGAAGCACTTGCTCCAGATGCAATTGAAATCCATCCGGGAACTCCGAACGAGTACTATGAGACCAAAGCTATCAAGGGACCTGAATTCGATTGGGACAGCGTGCCTGAGAAGAATATGGTAGAGGTAGAAAGCTATTGCTCTCGTCAGCCTCACCTGTATCTCGAGCCAGACAACGGATATGCATACATCGATGAAGACGGAATGCTTACAGTTCATTCGAAGAGTATCGGTATCCACCTACACATGCCAATGATAGCTGAAGGAATCGGAGTTGAAATGGACAAGCTCAGACTTGTTCAGAACCATGCTGGAGGTACATTCGGATACAAGTTCTCGCCGACAAACGAAGCTCTACTCGGAGTTGCAGCCCTAGTTACCCAGCGTCCTGTAAGTCTGAACTTCAATATGTATCAATCGATTACATACACAGGAAAGAGAAGTCCAGGATTCATGAACATCAAGCTTGCAGCTGATGACAACGGAAAGATTCAGGCTCTTTGGGGACGTAACTACATCGACCACGGTCCATACTCAGAGTTCGGAGATCTTCTAACACACAGACTTACACAGTTCGTAGGTTCAGGCCTCGACATTCCTAGCATCAGGAATAAATCAACAACAGTATTCACAAACCATGCATGGGGATCTGCATTCAGAGCTTACGGATCGCCTCAGGCATTCATGGGGAGCGATATTGCCATCGACTGCCTCGCTGCTAAGATGGGAATAGATCCGTTCGAAATGAGAGCTATGAACTGCTACAAGAAGTCGGACGACTCACGCACACCTACAGGATGCCAGCCTGATGTTTACTGTCTCGAAGACCTTTACGATCTTGCAAGACCTAAGTATCAAGAGGCTAAGAAGCGCGTAGAAGAGAAGAATGCCGCATCAGACGGAAAGATTAAATACGGTGTAGGCGTTTCACTCGGTGTATACGGCTGCGGACTAGATAACTCGGACGTATCCGAATGTTATGCAGACCTCAATCCAGACGGAACGGTTCTGATCAGAAACTCATGGGAAGATCACGGGCAGGGAGCTGATATCGCTACTCTTACTTCGGCTCACGAAGTACTGAGAGAAGCGGGTTTCAAACCTGAAGACATCGAGCTCTTCCTTTGTGATACCAAGCACACACCTAATTCGGGCCCTGCAGGAGGAAGCCGTTCGACAGTTATGACAGGTAACGCAACTAGAGTTGCCTGCGAGAATCTCCTAAAGGCTATGAAGAAGGAAGGCTGACGGAATCGACACCCATGCTAAGGGAGTTTACACCTACACTGCCTCGATCGCTTTGGATCAGGAAACAGGCCAGGGTGAACCATTCCCTGCATACATGTACAGTATCTTCCTACCTGAAGTAGCTGTTGATACCGAAACAGGTAAGGTTGTTGTCGAGAAGTTCACATGCGTAACGGATATCCGAACAATACTGAACAAGACTGCAGTTGACGGAC
>CAYFWG010000140.1:0-2802 GCA_964346775.1 uncultured Mogibacterium sp. | reverse complement strand
CAGTTTTACGGTCTTTTCTAACACCCCACTTCATACCAAGAACGCCATAGTGATATAGTTGATTAATCGGCGTGGTAGTATCTACTGTCGGTTTTGCATCATAGGCCCAATCCTCACCATACTGTTGTTTTAGATCATATATGGCTTCCTGAGCTCTAACCTCTTGTACTAATCGATCTCGTAAGTCTTGTAATTCCATCATACTCAACTCATTAATTGTCTTATCTTTCAGATCGATAGCTTCGTGATATAGTTGGTTGATAGGTGTATTTGAGTCTATCTTCGGAGGGTTGTTATAATCATACCGTTCTCCAGCATTTCGTCTCAGCTCGAAAATCAAACGACCAATTTCTCGTTCTAACGATAAGCGAGCATTCAACTGATTAAGTTCTCTTATCGTCATCTGATTAATACTTTTAGATTTATCTACTTCCATCGACTTCTCCTTTCTATATTATTCAAATGCATCTTTATGTAACTTATAAGAAACATAGGCATCGAGTAAAGCAGCAACCGAGTCAATTTTCTGATCATTTCGCTTCTTTAATAGTTTTCGATTACCATTTGTATCTTCCATAGTAATACAGTTGCCCATTGTAAATGAGAATAATTCCTGATCAAATAATAGAACTCGTTCCTCACTTAATTTCTTGAGTTCTCCAAGTGGGACCGATTCGGTCTTAGCTCCTTGAATGACTTTCTCAACACCATATGGGCCATTTTCTTTAATCCACCGTTCTACAAATTCTCGAGCATTATACGGGTCGAAGCCAAACGATCGAACGTCATATTGTGAGTCTTGGATAAGCTGATCAATGCTGTCGTATACATCCATCATATCTAATACAGTTCCATCCAACACTATTAAAGAACCTTCCTCAATAAATTGATCATATTTTATTCGCATAGCCCCTGGTAGCTTCATTAGCGTCACATTCGAAATATAACATTTTGTCTTGATTCCGAACTCTCCTCTAGCTAATGGAAATAAAAATGTAAATGCACAAAAGTCGTCGCCTTGGGAGAGATCGGCCCCAAGCGCACAGGGCATTGACCAAAAATCTCTTCGACGATGCGGTAGGGTTTCTTCGTAAGGGAAGAAATATGTATAACCCTCCATCGGTATTCCAAAACGTTTTGCCAGTATATCATTACGTGTCGATGGAGCATTTTCGGCTCTTTCAACATCTAATTGGTATGCTTCATACATTACCGTTTTACCTAGATTTGGGTTTGCTTTTAGCCATAATTCCGGATTAGATACTTCGCTGACATCGTCAAGTCTATAATACCAGATCGATACATGTGGCGCTGGATAATCACCTCTCAGGATATCCATTAACTCCATTTTAATAGTGTCGCCGGACCCATTACGGACTGTACCTTCGGAACTTGTAGCGATGATTAAGTAGTCGTCTAATTTACTTGCTCCCTGTTCTATCGCCCCGATAACATCTTCGCGAATATCCCCAGAAAGCCACTCATCTATTGTTGCTACTTTGGGCCTTAGTCCTTGCAGTTTATCGATAGTCATTGCTCGTATTTCAAGAAGGCTGCCAGTTAGAAAATTTTCAATTCCTTTTTTTGTCGACGCTAACTTCATCCTATTAGCTCGGATACCCGTTGTATTTTGTAAGGAGCCTTCTGTAAGAAACTTAAATAATGGTCCACGAGCTCTTGTTATAGCTGTTCGAATTGGAGAAAGAACTTCTTCGGCTTGTTTCATTGTTGGCGCAGTCGTGATCTGATGTGTTGTACTAGTGTCAATGTTAAGAAAGTAATTTTGCATAAAACTTGCATACATTGATTTAGCGGCACCACGACCAACAATAAGAAACTGTTTCTTTATAAGTCGACGCTTAATCATCTTTGTTACATATCGTCCACCATGATTATTCGGCCCTGGTTCATATACGCTTCTTTCTTGAAAGTAGAACCAGCCCAATGCTTGTTCTGCCCATAGCTTAAACGTATCAAGTAAATGAGCATCGGTACCATCTGTTAATGTTAATTCTTCTTCGCAAAATAAGATGAAACCTTCAACTGCATCTTCGTCATAATATATTCCAGGATTTCTAATTAAGTCATCTATTCTATTCATTTCTAACGAAACTTCTTGACAGACAGGAATTTGGCCACGTAATACGGCGTCTCGAAATTGTTTATAGTATCTTGGTGTGGCCGTATTTGATAGTGCCATGACGTTCCTCCTTATCATTTTTATCTTTTTATGTTGTAGAAACCATTGTGGTGACCGTTGTTGATGGAGATGCTTGTGCAGCGATTCGCCACTCGTACTCCTTACATTGTTCATTGATGGATGTTACTAAGAATGAATTTTGTGGAGGATCGAACAATAATCGAACCCTGAGATATATGTACGAAGTAATAATTTGTAAATCTTTTCGTTGACCAACAAACTCAGCGAACGTGGTTTTATCGTCAATAATAAAACCATCGGTTGGTCCTACGCCTAGTTGTGTGAGAATCGTAATTACAGAATTGATATGTATAGTAATTTCAGAATCAAAAACGTTATCGTCCTTACTAATGCCTAACAGCTGTTTTATTTTCGATAGAATGGTGTCCATAAATCTGTATCCCCCTTTCTTCTTTCTTGTATTGTATATATGGGTCCTCTTTTACCACCAAAATGTATTGCGTTGTGAGTGTCGAGACTTGTGCAGATTAGAAACTCTGGATCAAGTATATCTAAATTTCCATATTCTAAATCTTCGATTGTTACTGGATTTAAATGGTGAACTCTTATCCCAGTTTCAATTTCTAAACCAGGTATTCCTA
>CAYFWG010000139.1:1478-2818 GCA_964346775.1 uncultured Mogibacterium sp. | reverse complement strand
GATTTCATAGACTCTCTGCCTTCTTCCGATAACACTTTTGCAGGTGTAAGTGTAGTCCATGGTATTTCCATATATCCGTCTTTCGAGATCGACTACCTTATCCACCTTGATCTCCCACATCTTACCGTCTCTCTGGTAGCGAAACCTTACCGGCTCCGGCGGCTCATTCTTGTGGAATACTGCTATCATGTCAATCGGCGTTCTGATGAGTTTCATGTGTCTGTCCTCTTTCGTCCTGTGGTAAGCATATTGTAAAAAACCCGTTCCTTAATTGCAAACATATGTTCTTATATTTTTCAAAGAAAGAGGGAAAGCGTCGATTTTTTACTGCTTTCCCTTCCAGCATTTCCCTCATATTTTAGGCTGCCACCATATATAGCGCGGATGTAATTGTCAGCCGCCACCGGTATGATTTAGTTCAGATAATGCCCTTCTATTTCATCTCTTCCAAAGCATACATCCATTCCTATTGCCATGGCAGCATATACATCATTCTGATCACCGTCAAGATTCATAACTACGTTGATTATATCGTCTTTAGTCCAGCCTGTGGATCCTCCATTTTCAGAAGCGAATTTCACCATGCAGTCGTCTACTATCATCTCTAATGTTCTTCTAGGTAGCATACGGTTTTCCTCCTCTCGCTTGGTGGTGCTAATATAGCCTACCGATATAACCGTTTCAATAGCTTTTCAAAAATAGGGCTTTTATTGTCGGATTTAGTGCTTTTTTTGTAGGATTTCGGGACTATAGCGTCTCCTGCTTAACAAGTTCCTTGGCCATCTCCACTATCGTATTCACCGCTTTCTTTGGCGATAAGATCCTCATATCTCCACCGAATCTGAATACCCAGGCATAGAAGTTCGGGCTCAATGCGACTTCAATATTCGCAATGAATTTATTATCGTCCTTTACCTTCGTATTTACATCTTCTCCAAAGCGATCAATGACATATTTCATAAGCTCATTTTTGCATTCCAGTTTCACCTTGACAGTGTCACCATCGTACATCTCAAATATCTGCTTTGAGTAGTCGTTGATATTATAATCATCCGGTTTCTTGACAGCTCTATCTGTCATGACCTGAACCTTCTCAATGCGATCCACCCGGAAAACCGATACATTCTCATGTTCTCTGGAATACCCGACCACATAGTAGAAGTCATCATTCCAGAACAATGCATACGGGCTTAACTCATACTCATTTCCGTCATTACGGTAGACTTTCTTTTTCTCTCCATCATACTCGTAGTACAGGAAACGAATTCTTTTATGCTTATTTATTGCCTCATTTATGTCATTGACTGTGTAGTAAATTGCCTCGTTCTTTGGCTTTACCC
>CAYFWG010000139.1:344-1468 GCA_964346775.1 uncultured Mogibacterium sp. | reverse complement strand
ATGACGATGCAGTTCTTTCTTCTGGTTCACACTAGCGAGATTGGTCAGTTTCTTGGTCAGATCCCGGCTCTTCTTTTCGGTAATAAAACGAGATGATGAAACCGCATCTATAAGAAGCTTCAGTTCCGGCATCTCAAACTGGCGATTACCCCAAAAGTATCTGTTAGGTTTACTTGATACCGTTACGATATCAAAGCCAGCATCCACCATAAGATCGAGATCGCTCTTGAGCGTCTTCTTATTAGCAGGCACGCCACTATCCTTCAGATATGCAACAAGCTCATCTGAAGTAATCTGGTTGTCCTCGTCTGTGTGCTCGTAGAGGTAGTTTATGAGGACTAAGACTCTACGTTTTACTACATCCTTATTTCTTTCATCAGCCATTATGAATTACCGATCCTTCCAGGTTGAAATTCTTTTTTAAACACAACTTCGCTATCCCTCATTCTCTCCGCAAACATCTCATAGTTTTCTGCATCTAGTGGAATTTTCAAGCCATGCTTTGTCACCAGAATGTCTTCTCTTGCAGTCACGTTCTGTTCATATGTAGAGCCACGATTCATTCTGAGCTGAATGTCTTCACCGTCGTCAGACTCAGGATATATATAGTATCCACGTTTTGAATCGAATCTGAACATGTAGGCCAGCACCTGAAGGTAATCCTTATTTCCTATATTATCTATCGGTTTGTATTTGGCATCAGCTATTATCCTCTCATCAGCATCTCTACTGATAAAATCTGGATATATAAGGCCAACATTTCCGCCAAATAGTCTTTGTGCTCCTTTGCCGCCCTTGTTCATAGGATGATAGAAATAATCATCAACAAGAGAATTGATATATTCCTCCCACAGCCATGCCCCATCAAACAGAATGCCATACACCTGTCTCGATCCTGAGCCGATCTGATGCTTTTGATGCTGCAGTATCAGAATACACAGATGTTGCAGTGCAAAGTATTCTCTGTAATATGCATGCCGAACCACATTCTTCATATTGACATCAATAATCTTTGCTTTATCGTAATGCTCATATCCATCCGTCGCTTCGACCACAAGCCTAACTTCATCTTTAACCTTTGCAAGCAGGTTTCTACCATAGGGTTTCTTTTTAATGTACTCTAT
>CAYFWG010000139.1:0-278 GCA_964346775.1 uncultured Mogibacterium sp. | reverse complement strand
CTTGTATTTATGCCGTATATACATCTTCAATAGGCCTTTTCTCCTTGCCACTCGGAGATAGTGTGGAAATAGAAACAGTAGCAAATTAAACAGTCTATTATTTTGGTCTGCATCCGTTTCCAGATTTACAATGTTAGGAAAATCCAAAACTCTATCGAGAAGATATTGGAAGAAGAAATCATTATTATCATCTCCAAACCTCGAGCCGATGATAAGTCTCTCGTCCCCGCATCCAAGGTAGCCCATCACATTGCCGGAGCAGTAGCAATCATTAACAC
>CAYFWG010000138.1:0-2820 GCA_964346775.1 uncultured Mogibacterium sp. | reverse complement strand
AGGTAAATTGTAAAATGAACTTGAACAACTGAATAAAAAAGCAATCCACAGGACCTCGATTTGGTAGAATTAAGTCACTTCAAAAAATCACCAAAGGAGGCCACTATGGATCGCAATAATTTTACCACACCTGAAAGAGAAAAGGACAGTAGGATTATTATTGTATGGAGTGTTTCCTTTATTGTTCTTAGCTTTTGCATTAATAAATACCTTTAATCATAGATACATTTTTCAATTCTCTGGGATAGAACTTCCATATGGTTGTAGAAGAAAGGTAGAAGAAGCTCGCTTTAGAGGTAACAAGGAAAATGACATAACGATAACCTCGCTTAAAGCAATGAGTATAAGCAAAAATTATATAATTAGAAAAAACAATCTAAAAAGGACGAAAAAAACCTTACCAGAAATTATTGGGAATAATTATTTTAAATATGGTATGGATAGGACGTTACAGCATATTGATTTTCCTAAATGCTGGTATTGTGTTATCTCAGATCCTTCTTCGAAGACCGTTTTGATATATGAATTAGAGAAAAACAAGATATGGATAATAGATGATAGCATGGATCTTGTGGATTATTCTGCAGAAGAGGAGATAGATGCAGATGATGAGACAGAGGTAGATAAGGAGACAGAGGCAGAGGAGTGTATAGAAAAGTTTTTAGAGATTCATTTTAAAGAATGGGAAATATCCTGGTTTCATGTGGAGCCTATGACCGTCTATGATAGCAATAGAATTGCTCAGGAATATGGAGATTTAAAGGCTATGGAAATTGTAACAAATAATAAAAAATATTACTATGAGGAAGATTCGTTATATGAAGCTGAGGAAGGATGGGTCTGGACACTGACAAAGAAAGATTATCAGGAATGGAAAGTTCGAAAGGTTCTTGATAGTAATGGTAATGATTTGTATCGGGACAAGGAACAAAAGTAGAATATTTCATTAAGTCTCAAACTGTGCGGATAAGGTAGTAAGTTTTGCTTACACAAAACGAAAAACAATTATAAAAATAGCAAAAAATCTTGTAAAAAGAGTAAGAAGGTGGTTTTAATAATGACATTTGTAGATCTTTATGAGGGTTATCCTATATGGGTAGGGATAATTATAGACCTATGCTTTATTACGTTCTTTTGTGTTGCTTCAAATCTTTATGGTGCATCTGGTTGTGCTGAATTTTCAAGATTTCTAATGCACAAGTATGGACATTTGAATAGTAAAGAAAGAAAAAATGACTCGGGGGTGAGACGATATATACCGTACAAACGAGGATATGAAAAATATTATACTTCTCAGGAAAGAAGAACAAGATTTCTTTTTTTCCTTTGGACATCAAGAGTTCTGATGATACTGATGTATATATGGGGAATTTCAAGTCTTTTAATATTTGCTGCAGCATTGATAATAAAGGGTGAGTTGTTGCAACTATGCTCCGGGATTATTGCACTTTTAAGTGCAGTGATGGTTATAATTCCAAACGGTTTGGCAATTCTATGCCTCTTACCTTTTGGTTATTTGCGCCATCTATTCAAAAACGGTTATTATGGAAATGGAGGAGACGGCTGGATTGATTAATTTCTTAATCTGATGAAGTGTTGTTATAGCATCGAGTAGAACAATTACAAAAAGGAGTAATTATGAAAAATCTTTTACATTCGTTTGAAGGTGAAATTGTAGAGATAGATTTGGACGATGATGAAAATAGCTGGACGGGTAGGATTGCTAAAGTATTCGAAAATGATGTACTAATTGTCAACATAGATAAATATGGAAGAGAGCTTGCCTGGATAGCTGTTTCCATAGAAAATATTTTATTGGTTAGATCAAACTCAAATCGCCTAAATATGATCAATGGTATATATCCTGCTGAAAGGCAAAAAGAGTATTTGACTAGTGGCTACAGTAGTGCTGCTGAATTCCTTTTAAAATATGCGGTAGAGAGGAATGCATATCTCAACGTGTCATTCAAAAACACAAGCTGTGAATTATTCGCTAAAGGTCTCTCAATTAAAGATGGAATCCTGGAGGTTAGAGAAAGAGACAGAAAAGGAAGAGACGATGGGAGTATATTTTCGAGCATTGAGCGAATAAAATTTTGTATATTTGACTTATAAGATCCGAATGTTTACGCATCAATCAATCTGGCATTTTTAAATTATCAACCAGCTTTTCTATGTAAATTGGCAAATGATATGGTACCGATAATCAGAATAAAAGAGCAATTTGCAAGAAATTTGCTTTTGTACTTGTAATTATAACGGGTATAACATATAATGACGGTTGCGAATTAATACATTTAATAATGAAAGTGGGGTAATTTAATGGCAAATATTAAATCCGCAAAGAAGAGAATCAAGGTAATCGACAAGAAGACAGCACGTAACGCAAGAGTTAAGAATCACGTTAAGGCTGCTGTTAAGGCATTTCTTGCAGCAATCGAAGAAGGTAATGCAGCTGAGGCTGAAAAGGCTTTCCAGGTTGTAGAGAAGAAGCTCATGCAGGCATCTGCAAAGGGAACCTTCCACAAGAATACTGTTTCGAGAAAGATTTCAAGATTCGAGAGAAAGCTCAATGCTCTTAGAGGCGCAAGCGTCACAGAAGAGCCTGCTAAGAAAGCTGTAAAGACAGAAGAACCTGTCAAGACAGAGGAATCTGCAGTAGAAGAAGTAGCAGTAAACGCTTCAATGAAGAAGGACGAACTTCTTGCAATCGCTAATGAAAGAGGAATCGAAGTTCCTGCAAAGGCGACAAAAGCAGAGATAATCGAAGCTATCGAGGCAAAGTAATCTCACCCGTCCCCACAGGCGTATAAGTTAAAT
>CAYFWG010000137.1:0-2867 GCA_964346775.1 uncultured Mogibacterium sp. | reverse complement strand
ATAGGAAGTTCATATGTTAAGGATGGACTGAGATATTTCACCACCATACACGGTAGAATGAACGACCTGGTAAAACACGAAAAGGGAGCTGACTCGTCTGCGCTTCAATTGATGAGGATTGCCAACCATACTGTCGGGCTTTCCCAGTTCAGATTCGTCCAAGAGACTTACCATGACATCCTGATACAGCTGGTAAGAGATCCTTTAAACGAGACGATGACTAAAGAAGAAATCGAAGAACACTTCATATCAGAGGTGAAGAAACTCTATGAAGATGAATTCGAAATCCGAATAGAGTGGCTGGAAGAACTTCCTCCGGAAAAAACAGGGAAGCAAAGATGCTTCGTGTGCGAGGTTAAGTAGCTAATAAGGAGAGATATGAAAATAGCTATAACAGGTGGAAGGGGCTTTATCGGAGAAGAACTGATCGACGAGCTTCTCAAAACCGAAGAGACCGAAATAACAGTTTTAACGAGGGAAGAACTGTCGAAAGAGAATAAAGAGATTTCCTCAGATGAGACATATAACCGCCGAATTTCTCTTGTTAACACGGACTATTCTCAAGAAAGTTTAGAGCGCGTTCTTTGTGGAATAGACATTGTAATCCATCTGGCTGCAGTAAGAGGAACTTCGACTTGCAGGGAAGACTACGTCGTAAATGAAGAACTGACCGAAAAAATCCTCAAGGCGATGAAGGTCTGCTCGGTGAAGAGGATCGTCTTTGCTTCGACAATATCTGTATATGACGATGTCGACACTATACCATGGAAAGAGAACAGCCCTTTGAAAGCACGAACCATGTATGGAGACTCCAAGATTGCCTGCGAGAAACTAATAAATGAGTACGCAGAAGAAAACGGCTTTGACTATTCAATAATAAGAATTGCTCAGGTCCTCGGATTGGGTGAAAAAAGGCGTGGAATGATGAACGTCTTCCTGGATACTGCTGAAGCTGGGGGACAGATCAAAGTAATTGGAAAGAGCAAAGCAAAGCGGCAGTACGTTTACATTAAAGATCTCGTCAAAATAATTTCCTCGTTGGCGACAAGAAATGGAGACGGGCTTCGAGAGGATGGTTCCGAAACGATTAATGTAGGAATGCCTAACGCATATACCAATCTGGAAATCGCGCAAATAGTAAATGAGGTTTACGAGAATTTAACGCCAATAGAATACGACGATTCGACTGCCGAAACAATCAAAGCATCGGAAATGGATATAGCTTATCTCGAGGAATTACTTCGATATGTTCCGCGGGATATGAAAGAATCAATAGAAGATATAAAAATGAGAAAGCACTAGTGCTTTCTCATTTCGTCTATTTTCTGTCTTGCTGTTATTGCTAGGTATAGGATTTTGTTCGCAGGTGTAGGAATTCCGTGCTTTTCGCCGAGTTTGATAACAACACCAGCATACTCGTCAATTTCTATCGGCCTTCCCGCTTCGTAATCCTGTAGCATGGACATCTTCTTATCCGGAGGGAAGTTTATCAGCATTTCTATTATTTCATCCCTATCCTGAGCATTTATATTAACACCTTCGGCTTTTCCTATTTCGAGTATTTCATCCATCAGTAGCTTCATGAGCTCACGGACTTCCTGTACTTGTCCGAAAAATCCGCACTCTGCCTGCACTTCCACAGCGGTCTGGCTCGCTCCTGTATTAAGCATCCACTTGCGCCACTGGGTCTTAAGCATATCTTCGTAAATTTTAATGTTGATACCGAGCTCTTTGAGCCTATCATATACAGCCTGGACTTCTGGCTGTATAACCTTGTTATCGGCGTATCCAATCTGCATTTCACCCAAAGTACTATAAAAGACATGTCGACCCATTCGATGAGCGTCCGTTCTAAGAACAATCCCGTAGAAAACTCTATTGTCTGGAAAGGCTTCCCTCAGTGAAGCTGTAGCTGTTATGCCGTTCTCAATGGGAAGAATTATAGTGTTCTCATCGATCAGAGGGCGTATATCCTCGATTACTTTGGCAAGGCTGTATGTCTTTACGGCAATAATCAAGAGGTTAAGGGATATGTTCTGCGAAGTATCCGAGTAAACCCTCGGGAAAAAAGTCTTGTTGTTCACAGATAGGCCTTTTGATTTAAGGGTCGCTGCCCTAGAACCAGAAGCTACGAGATATAGATTTTCTGGATCCTCTTGGAACATCTTGGACATTAAGGCACTCCCTACTGAGCCAGCGCCTACAATACCTACGGTTTTAATCATCGCAAGTATCCTCCTCTTTTACTTCAGTTCTATCCTTTGAAACGTGGATTTCTCTAACGACGAACTGCGGGTAATTACCCATAGTTAAGAACATTCTGCCTATGTATTCGCCTACAACCCCCAATGTGAGAAGTATGATTCCAGAAAAAAGGATGATCGTCATCATCGTGGAAGTCCATCCCAAAATCTTTGTGGAGTGTAGGATTTTCTTAAATATCAGAACGAGTATTCCTATGAGGCCACCGAGGGATGTCAGCAGGCCGACTCTTCTGGTTATTTGAAGAGGGACAATCGAGAATCCAGCGATGTTCGACCAAAGGCCGATCAACTTCTTTATTGTATAGTTTGACTCTCCGTACGCCCTGTCAAAATGCTGTATAGGAACGCTAGTGATTCTCTCTGGCGAGACGGTTCTCAGAATCAAACCTTGAATCTGAGTGTATTGAGCTGGATACTGTATTATACTGTCACGCACAAACTTCCGCATCACGACAAAACTCGAAGTTTTCAAGTCTTTCGGCTTACCGATCAGAATTCGTACGCTCATATGAGTGAACCAGGATCCGAATTTTCTAAAACCTGAATGCTTTTTGTTCGGATAATAACCATATACAACATCATAGCCGCTATCTATTGCTGATA
>CAYFWG010000136.1:0-2889 GCA_964346775.1 uncultured Mogibacterium sp. | reverse complement strand
TAACATTTATAAGAGCTATGCTTGCAGCATTCAAGCTCTCCTCAGGGCTGCCACCCCTCATCTCGACGATTGCGGCAGCTGCCATAGCCGCCGCTGATCCGCATTCAGCCTGACAACCTCCTTCTGCACCTGAAAAAGTTGCATACTTCGCGATAATCTGACCAATTTCAATAGCAGTTAGAAGACCGTTTTCCATAGTCTTTTTGTCGACTCCGTATTTCATCTTCACTGCCATAATAGCTGCAGGAAGGATTCCGGAAGAACCTGCTGTAGGAGATGCAACGATTTTACCCATGCTGCAATTGACTTCACTTGTCGAAAATGCCATTGCCATAGTCTTCATCAAGAACTCGCCCATCATAGGTTCGCCTTTTTCAGCATATGTATAAGAAGTTTTTGCAAAATCCTTCAGTAAGTCGAATTTACTTGAAGTACCTTCTTTGAGTTTAGCCGATGAAGAGTTTTC
The DNA here is from genome assembly GCA_964346775.1 of uncultured Mogibacterium sp. Lineage (GTDB taxonomy): Bacteria > Bacillota > Clostridia > Peptostreptococcales > Anaerovoracaceae > Crickella. The sequence goes on along the minus strand of CAYFWG010000136.1, from coordinate 2,423 downwards.
CATAATATCAATGATTTCATCGAGATGCTTCCTGATTTGCGCCTCGTCTGTCTTTGACACCTTGGACTCATCCTCAATTACCAAATCGTATATTCTTTTATTTTCTTTGTTGCATATATCTATAATTTCTTTTTGAGTGTTTAACATCCTACACCTCCACATATTTTGCAGCAATAAATCCTTCAGTCTTGATGATTGCATCTCGGATATTATCGGAAATGTTCTCACCTATTTCTACAGTCAAGGTGACAATATTCGTCAGAGGATTTTTTACTGTATTGATTGACTCAATATTGTACTCATTTGAGGAAAGTATAGTCGAAACATATGCGATTACACCCTTTCTCTCTTCATATTGAAGTAGCAAGGTTGGGAAAACGCCCCTGAATTCTACTGACATTCCATTGATATCGACAATCATGATAGCTCCGCCGCCGATGGATGATCCTATGATAAATTCATCCCTGTCCTTATAGTGAAATGTTATTTTCACAGTGTTAGGATGATACTCATCTCCCAAATCCACCTTTGAAAAGTTATATACGAGATTGTTCTCCGCGGCAATCTTGAAGGCTTCATTAATCCTATCATCATCAGGGTTAAACCCAAGGATTCCACCTATAAGAGCCTGATCCGTGCCATGTCCTTTATACGTATATGCGAAAGAACCATGTAGCTGGAAATCTACTGAGTCGAATCCGGGTTCACATATGCTTTTTGCGACTTTTGCGATTCTACAAGCACCTGCCGTATGAGAACTCGAAGGACCAACCATAATAGGTCCTAAAACTTCAAATGCACTAAATTCCATTTTCTCTCCTTATCTTTAGATCTAAGTTCATATATGAAAAGCTTTCTCTTAAAAAGAGAAGCCCGGAAGTTTAATCTGCCTGGCTTCTCTTTTTATTTAATATCTTAAGCTTCAGCTGTTTCAGCTTTTATTCTCTTTTTGCCTCTTACATCAACTTCTGTTGTGTATCTTTCAGGGTGCTTTCTTCTGTCTCTGAGTTCAGCTACTGCTGTGAAGAGAACGTCTGTTGAAGAGTTAAGACCTGTCTCACAAGAGTCTTGAATTACACCTACGATGAAACCTACACCTACAACCTGCATTGCGATGTCGTTAGGGATACCGAACAAACTACATGCCATAGGGATAAGAAGCAATGAACCTCCTGCAACACCAGATGCTCCAGCAGCACTTGCAGCAGCAAGAACGCAAAGGATTACAGCTGTTGGGAAGTCAACGGAAATTCCCAGTGTGTTAGCAGCTGCCAATGCCATTGTAGAAATTGTAATAGCAGCTCCTGCCATGTTTATAGTTGCTCCAAGTGGGATTGAGATTGAATATGTATCTTCATCAAGTCCCATATCTTCGCAAAGTTCCATGTTAACAGGGATGTTAGCAGCAGAGCTTCTTGTGAAGAATGCTGTGATAAAGCTTCTTGAAAGACAAGTGAATACGAGTGGGAACGGATTCTGCTTTGTGAACAAGAATACGATGATAGGGTTCATAACAAGAGCTACAAACGCCATCGATCCAACAAGTACTACGATCAGTCTTCCGTATGTGAGCAGTGCTCCAAGTCCCTCTGTGGAGATTGTTGCAAAGATCAATCCCATGATACCGAAAGGTGCACAGTTGATGATCCACTTAACTGCCTGAGCGATTGATTCCGAAATGTTGTCGAGAACAGTCTTAGTACCTTCGCTTGATTTCTTAAGAGCGATACCGAAGATGATTGCCCATGCAAGAATACCGATATAGTTTGCATTTACAAGGGAACCAATAGGGTTAGCTACGATGTTCATCAAAAGGTTAGTTAATACCTCAACTACTCCACTTGGAGGAGCTACATCACTTTCAGCAGCCTGTGCAAGTGTTAGAGTAATTGGGGAAACGTAGCTTGCCAAAACAGCTACGAGTGCAGACAAGAGGTTGCCTACGAGGTAAAGGACAACGATGAATTTCATGTTTGTCTTCTGTCCTTTTCCCATACGTGACAGAGCGCTCATAACGAGGAAGAATACCAGAAGCGGTGCTACTCCCTTAAGAGCTCCTACGAATAATTGACCAAGAATTCCAATTCCTGTGGCCTGAGGAACAACCAGTCCCAAAATAATACCGACGATCAATCCGCAGATGATTCTCAGTACGAGACTGATGCTATTCCATTTGTTTACGATGTTCTTAATTGCGTCCATTTGTTAGATTTGCAGATATAACGAAACGACTATATCCACTTTTCCTCTCTTTCTTTCCATTTGTTTTTCATTAACGAATTACCTTGCATTACATAGATTGATTGACAAAGCTGAACAAATTATAAACAAACAATGCTTTTTTGTAAATAAAAAATATCATAAAGTATAAAAAAACCATAAATTGCAACTCCAACTTGAACAGTAACGTATAACTAGACAGC
>CAYFWG010000135.1:0-3040 GCA_964346775.1 uncultured Mogibacterium sp. | reverse complement strand
CTTAGTATGCACTAGATCGGTGCTTCCCTCTGGCGGTATGTAGGCAAATCCTTTAGTCTCCGTATATACAGGGAGTCTCGTTACGGCTCCGCCTCTAATCCTGACTTTGCCGACTTTTTTGTCAGCTTTGACAATCGTATGTCGAGAAACCTTGCTATATCCGTATTCAAAGAGTGCTTTAGAATCAGCCTCAACCCTACCTTGGCTTTCATCGAGCATTATTACGATAAGTTGCATGTCATCCTTAAGCGAAATCCCCGCGAACTGAATGCTGCCGTCCAAAGAACCACTTATCCCACTTTTTATATATTGATAGGAACTATCTTGATTTTTTTTGAGCAACGGATTTGCAGATTCTATTGTGACTGTTCTCGGTTTCTCCTTTGATTTTTTCGGATTTGCCTTTATCGTACACGATTCCAGAAGAGATATACTCTTAATCTCATTGTATCTAATGGCTGCCTGAGCGATAACCGCACAGTCTGCAGCTGTTGAATACTGACCCGTACTGTACGCTCCGCTCGGATTTGCAAAAGATGTATCAACAAGTCCTAACTCGATTGCCTTGGAGTTCATTTCACTTACAAATATCTTTCGTTCCGATGCACTATAAGAGGCAAGTGCCTCTGCTGCCTGATCCGAATTACCGACTATCATCGCTTTAAGAAGATCTTCAACCTTTATGCTCTCGCCTTCTTTGAAAGTATCACCGTATTTAGAAAGTTCCTTTGTTATAACAACGGAGTTTTTTAATTCGGAACTGTTATACATGTTATCTATAACGACCATTGCCGTCATATACTTTGTTATACTTCCTGGCTGGAGCTTTCTTTCTTCACGGGAAGCGTATACAATCTCACTCGTAGATCCGGACATGACCATAAATGAGCCTGCCGAAATTGAGGGTTTTTCGATTACCTTAGGTTTTTTCTCGGTATCCTTTTCCGAAACATTTTTTTCGGCGAGTATTCGACCGTTTTCTTCATTTGAGGCAAAAACGGTACCATAACCGAGGGTGGTCACCAGTGTCAGTATCATAAATGCCGACATGATGGCCACCGAGGCTTTTTTTATTTTCACTCGAATTTCGGTTTTTTTCACTATAATCTTCTTATCTATACCTATGCCTTAGCTATTAGCTTTTTCAAATTCTTTCATAAAGTCTATCAATGCGTCTACATACTCTTCTGGAAGCGCATTATATAGAGAGGCTCTCATGCCTCCTACACTTCTATGCCCAGATAGATTAAGCATTCCCTTCGCTTTAGCTTCTGATGCAAATTTCTTATCAAGATCGGGATTTCCTGTTACAAAAGTTATATTCATAAGGGATCTGTCCTTCTTACTGGTTGTTCCCCTGAAAAGTTTTGAAGAATCTATATATTCATAGAGTTTCTCCGCCTTGCGAACATTCTTCTCATGCATCGCTTTGATACCACCGCTACTGAGTAGCTGTTTAAAAACCTCTCCCGCAACATAGATCGGCCAACACGGAGGAGTATTATACATCGAGTCTTTTTTGGCATGAACGCTGTAATCCAGATAAACAGGTGTGTTTTCTGGTGCTTTGCCTACCAAGTCCTTACGAACGATTACGATAGTAAGTCCTGCGGGCGCTATGTTTTTCTGAGCTCCTGCAAAAATGAGTCCGAACTTGGAAACATCGATTTCTTCCGACAAAATACACGAAGACATGTCCGCAACCAGGAGGTGGTCTCCGACATCTGGCAACTCATTATAATGGGTTCCGTAAATTGTGTTGTTATAGCAGATGTAAACATAGTCAACATCTTCCCTTATATCCTCTTTTTTGATTTCAGGGATGTAAGAGTAATTCTCGTCTTCCGAAGAAGCGAGCTTGCGAACATCTCCGAATTTCAAAGCCTCATCGTATGCCTTCTTTGCCCACTGGCCCGACACTACGTAGTCAGCTTTGCCTGAACCTGTCATTAAGTTAATCGGCAACATGGAAAACTGTAGCGTTCCACCACCTTGCAAAAACAGGACATAATAATCTTCGGGAATATTCATAAGGGTGCGCAGGTTTGCTTCCGCATCTTCACAAATTTTCTTAAATTCCGATGATCTATGGCTCATTTCCATTACAGACTCGCCTGTGCCTTCATAATCCAACATCTCTGAAGCACATTTTTTCAGAACTTCTTCAGGTAGAATCGATGGTCCTGCTGCAAAGTTCATTGCACGAAATAAATCACTCATTGGTGCGCACCTCCACTTGTTTAAAATATACATAAAATTATACTTCACGCCTCGGTTTTTAGCAATTATTGAAAGCCAAAAGTATTGAGTGTATAATCCATCATATTGATAAATTAAACATCTAGGAGGTTGCGATGAGCAAATTTTATATTGGGACTTTGAACAATATCTCGGGCAAAGGACTTTCCAAGCTAACCGATAATTATCAGTTGGTAGAGGATATCGACAAAGCGAATGGAATAATTCTAAGATCCTACAAAATGCACGATATGACTTTATCGGAAAATCTTCTTGCGATCGCACGTGCTGGCGCTGGAGTGAACAATATTCCTGTTGAAAAATGTTCAAATGAGGGAATCGTTGTATTCAATGCCCCTGGAGCAAACGCAAATGCCGTCAAGGAGCTGGTAATTGCCGGAATGATAATGGGTGCAAGGAATATTTTCGAGGGTGTATCATGGGGACAAACTCTCGAGGAAGATGTAACCGCTTCGGTCGAAAAGGGTAAAAAGCAATTTGCTGGAACAGAAATATCAGGAAAGACACTTGGAATCATAGGTCTTGGTGCTATCGGTTCAAGGATTGCAAATTCCGCCAATGCTCTTGGGATGAAAGTCTTAGGCTACGAACCTTACGAGCCGAATTCATGCCTCAATTCACCAGTCGAGCTCTTTGAGGATGTTTATAAGATGATTGGGCTTTGTGATTTTGTATCCCTCCACCTCCCTTCACTGCCTTCGACAAAGGGTATGGTAAATAAGGAATTTATCGAAAAGATGAAAGACGGCTCGACTCTACTCAACTTTTCAAGGGCCGACCT
>CAYFWG010000134.1:0-3081 GCA_964346775.1 uncultured Mogibacterium sp. | reverse complement strand
AATTCCTTTACTCGATTCTTCAAGGTTTCGAACTCTGAATAATCTACATTTACTATTGCCATAATTTATAATGTTTAAAATTCTATTACTTTTGCTTTGTCAGCAGGAATGTCGTAGTAAGGGATGGAATACCCTTTGTCCTTCATTTCGTCCGGGAGATTGCAGCGGTAGTATACTCCAAAGAAGTTTTGCCACTTCTCCTTGACATTGAGTATTGTTCCAGCAGGAAGCACAGGCTTCAGCTTGAATGAAGAACGAGGATAACATCCTATCTCATGCTCATCTGCTGCGCAAGATGAGGCTTGCCATAAATGAATCTTCATTTTTACTTCTTTTCTTTACTCATTTTTATTGCTTTTCTAGCCAGTTTTCCTAAAGTCGAAGAACTAGCTTCAGGAAAGCCTTCTTTAAACTTTGCTCTTACTGCATGGAATAATTCTCTTTTTCTTTTTGCTTCTCTGTATTTGTCTTGTATAGAAGACAGTTGGCTGATAGCCTCTCCAGCTTCAATGGCAAAGCTATCATCAGAGCATCCTTCAATCTCTGTTGTAATTTGAGACCAAGCAAAACTTATAGCATCGTATTCTGATTCTGTTAAGTATATATTCATTGTTCTAATTCTTGTTTAATAATTCTCAACTCTTGTAAGACATTCGATGCACTGAGAAACTTGAAGCCAGAATTTAACATGGTCTCAGCCTCTGCAATGAGCATGTGTAGTCTCAATTTTGCAGTAAAGAGGCGGTCTTTGAAGTTTTCCACTATCTGATAAGACTGTTCAAACACGTCCTTTGGCGACCATGAATCGTAGATGCTGCCATCAGGATTTGTGTACTGGACGTGATAGCCAGGAACGTCTTCGTTTCTTTCTAATGGTCTTGCCCATCCTTTGGCTACTGCAGCAGATTTTGCCATTGGTTCTGCCTTCACCATTTTTGTACCGATGTACAGCTTTAATGTTGTAGTTTCCATAATTAATCTAAAATTAAAATTTTACGATAATTAGTGTATTGATATTTCTTAGTCTGATGATTAAACCAACAGAGGAACCATTCACCTTTGCGATTCTTTGCTTTCCACATCTTCCCATTATACTTACCTGTAGGTTCGGAATTAGTGTAATCCAGAAGTCTGTCAAAAGTGTCTTGTTTCATCAATACATAGTCTTTGTCTATAGCAAGAATTTCGCTTCTGTCAGGTGCATCCCAACCAAGGTATTCCTTTGGTAATGGTGGAATCTGGTCTATAACAGAGTCTGTTATGTCATTAATGCGAATTTCCGTAAATTCCATATCAGCACCTAAATTAAATATGAATGCACCTGTAACGGTTTCTATAGCTTTTTCTTCATCAAAGTCATCACTTACCAATACATTGCAATTAATTACTAAATTTCTCATACGCTACACCTCCATTTCGTGATTAATGTTCAAGCCAAAGAGAAGATGTTGGAGTTCATGCACGTAACACAAACATGATAGAGTATTACATACCATCACACCATCTATTGTAAAATTCCATTTGTCATTAATAGACCATAATGCAAATCTTGGATATTTCTTATTCTTGAAGCTATGCCCAAGACTTTCTTTTGTTGGTTCCCACCCATTCTTCTCTAGAATCTCTGGAATAATAGGAATAGGAACAATATCCTTCACCCATGCGCCACTGTCAGCAAACAGGAATCCATCATCTTTAATGGTTTTTCCTTTTAAGTTGGAAAGAGTGACGGAACCTTTCAGTTCAGTGAATGCATTTCCATCTTTCACTTTTGCATATTTATCAGCATTACTTTCTGTGACTTGATAAACAATTCCTTTTTTCGTTCCGATGGGAATTCCGTTGGTCATAACCAAATCACCTGGTATATAAATTGTCTTTTCCATACGCTATTTTTTCTTTGTTTTACGTTTGGTGTAATTAATGTTTTCTATCTGATGTTCGAAGAATGCGATACGGCTATTTAATCTTCGGAGGATGGCATTTCTGATGTAGAGGATTGTTTCTGCATCGAGATACTTGGTGATGTCTTCGTTTGCAACACGGCCATTCCATGGGATGGATATATCCAGCTTTACATGGCTTTCTTGTATAGCCATGTTGTTTGATGCATCGACTTCTTCTACAAGTTCTCTGACCTTGGTTAGCTCTTCGATGGAATTGTAGTATTCGCCTACGGAGTCGATTGTGTTACGCATTTCTTCATATTCTTCCTTTGTCATACGCTTTAATAGTCTTCAAATTCGTTTGATTTCTTAATGATGTAATTGCTATCAATTCGTATGCGAGCATCGAACATGATGCATCTGGCTAAAACAAGCAGGATGTGGTCGTTACTGACACCGGAGAACATCGGGAATGAAATGGTACATTTTCTGTTCTGTACATTTATTGTATCAAAATGGTATTCTTCATCTGAATTCTTTGTTGGCAAGCCTAAGATGCAGTATGTATCATCACTACCAATCTTCGAAAGAGTGAAATTATATTCCGTCTCTTCGCCATCTTCACAGATACTGATATGTACTTTCTTCCAACCATAGAAATCGTTGTCAGATACTTTAAGTTCAAAGCTGTTGTTGCTATCAACATCTTCCAGATCTACCTTTTGCATCATGTCTTCTGCCAAATTGGTGAGCAAAATGGTTCCATCACCTTCTTCTTTAAGATGAGTGAATCCTTTTCGAAGTTCTTGCGCAAAGCTTTCTACACATTTCTTGTTGACGATATTCTCTATCTCGGCAGTCAAGGATTTGCTCAACAACTCTGAGAACTCAGGCAATTCGAGACGAGTAGAAGGCGCATTCTTCGCCATGTATTCCTTCAACTGCTTTCTGTAAGGTGAATTGTAACCGAGATAGTAGTCTTTTATTTCTTCGAGTGCTGCCTTCATAGCAGCATCTTGTGCAGCCTTCTGGATAACATTCATATCCAAGACTGGGGCGGTGATTTTAAAATCTGTTTGCATTATAATTATTTTTCTTTGTTTATATTCTTTTTATGGGACCAGCGATAGAATCGCTGGGAACGGTGGCAAGTTATTGCTACCATTTCATGAATGCCATCCATATTGTTTGGTTC
>CAYFWG010000133.1:0-3083 GCA_964346775.1 uncultured Mogibacterium sp. | reverse complement strand
CTAGATTTGCAACCTTTACATAGAACATATGTGCATTATGAATACAGCCTTCCGGTACAACTGGAAGTTGCAGCATCTCCTCGTCTTCCAAGGTCTTAAGCAATTTATAGTATTTATTCCAACTATTTAATCTATCCTCATTAATCTCCTCTGCCATTTCTAGCTGAGCGTAGAGATAGGCAGAATTAATATCGCTCGGAAGATAGGATGAGCCCATATCAACCCATGTGTATTTGTCTATCTGACCTTTAAGAAACCTGCTTCTATTGGTTCCCTTTTCTCTGATTATTTCCGCTTTTTCAACATTGGATTCATCTCTGATCAGCAAAGCTCCGCCTTCTCCCATGCTGTAGTTCTTCGTTTCATGAAAGCTGTAGCATCCATATTCACCGATACTGCCAAGAGCCTTGCCCTTGTATGTCGACATCACGCCCTGAGCCGCATCTTCGACAACGATCAAATTGTGTTTGGCTGCTATGGACATTATCTTGTCCATCTCGCGTCCGACGCCTGCATAGTGAACTGGCACGATAACTTTTGTCCTATCGGTTATCGCCTCTTCTATCAGGTTCTCATCGATATTCTGAGTGTCAGGCCTTATGTCAACAAATACCAGCTTAGCTCCCCTCAGTACAAAGGCATTCGCAGTTGATACAAATGTAAATGAAGGCAGAATGACCTCATCGCCCTCTTCAATTCCAGATAGAATTGCCGCCATATCCAAAGCAGTCGAGCAAGACGTCGTAAGCAGGGCCTTGCTTACTCCTGTTTTCTCTTCGATCCACTCACTGCATTTATGCGTGAGGCTTCCATCTCCGCAAATCTTTCCGCTGTCGATCGCTTGCGAGATGTATTCTTTTTCTTTTCCAACATAAGGTGGTTTATTAAAATTAATCATTTTGTTGTCCTTTAATCTTAGTGAAAATATGAATGTCCTCTCACAAGGCTATAGAAAAAATATAGCTGTGTGAGAAGGTGTAGTGCTAATGCGACTGCCAATGCGCCAAAATATACTGTTCTCAAGAATTTATTCCCATTCAGGAAGTTCTTATCGTGGAAGTTATCTATTGCAAAAGCTAACCCACAAATGAAGAAATAATAGCAACCCATCATCCTTCCCCAGGAGAAGTTTCCATGTGTTTCTCTAATACCCTCCTCATAGAAGAGTAGTCCTTCTGCAGCACTTACGCCGAAAAATATAAGCGCAAACTTGTATCTGAATTCTCCCCAGGATTTGATGTTAAATATAAATACGATGATAGGAAACAGAAGTCCGCACACGATTCCGATTAGAATTTGTAGATTTTCACCTTCCATAAATCGCTTGAATCCAACAGCGACTCCTCCGCCTCCGGCATTTCCACCTTCTCCGAAGTATTGAAAATAGAAGAGCAAGGTGTAAATTCCCGCCGGGATAAATGCCAAGCCGAAGAGTACAAGTCTTCTGAATCTGTAGAGGAAGCTATGCTCCCGATTACTAAACAGTTCTATCAGAAATAAAATTACGACGGTCGGTGCCATTACAAGAAGGAATGTAGGTTTACTCCAGGTTGCAAGCGCGGAGCAAATCATCATAACGATCCATTGACTCTTCTTTATTTCAAATAAATAGTTCTCGTATATTTTTATAAACATCACAATGGCTATCAGGCCAAAAAGCATCATGGTCTGCTGAGTCGGGCTATGCCATGCATATGAAGGCCAACTATTTCTATAGAAGTATGGATGAATTTTCGGGAGATATATGCTACCCGAGAAAAGAGCTATTATGGATGCCAGCTGTAGAATTTGTCTCGGTGGACGTTCAGAATAGGATTTTATTAACGTTTTTATCACAAAATAATTTGCAAAAACTGTAGCAATAACAACTATAGCCATATATGTAACTATGAGCCAATGATCTCCTGAATATTCATATAGGCGGTGAAAAAGATAGCTTATCATTCTCGTTCCATTAGTCTGTTTTGCCTGATGAATATAAAACCAAGTATCCGAATTGTATCCACCCTTGTATTCTATGCTTTGGTGATAAAACAGGTTTCTTAGGACATAGCCAAAGACGGCCAGGAGCATTATGTATAGAATATCGGTCAGCCAATGGCTCTTCTTTTTATTCAAGTTGTTTGTATATCTATCTGTTCTCATTATCTCTTCTTGCTTACCTGTTTCCGTACATCCTGTCGTAGTAATCCTGATATTTACCGCTGACAATATTCTTCCACCACGATTCGTTGTCGAGGTACCATTGAACCGTCTTCCTGATGCCGTCCTCAAAGTTTGTAGTCGGAAGCCAGCCGAGTTCTTCATGTATCTTCGTTGGGTCTATTGCATACCTTTGGTCATGACCCTTTCTATCTTTGACGTAAGTTATTAGGCTCTCGGGTTTACCGATTTGCTTTAAAATGATCTTAACCACATCGATATTCGCCTTTTTGTTTTTCCCGCCGATATTATATGTTTCTCCGTCTTTTCCATCGTGAATAATCATGTCGATAGCCCTGCAATGATCCTCTACATAGAGCCAATCTCTTACGTTCAGGCCCTCGCCGTATACAGGTAAGGGCTTATCCGCCGTCGCGTTTGCTATCATGAGAGGGATAAGTTTTTCTGGAAACTGGTAAGGCCCATAGTTGTTGGAACATCTGCTGATGGTAGCAGACAAACCGAATGTCCTATTATAAGCGAGGACAAGCAGATCCGCTGAAGCCTTCGACGCCGAGTAAGGGCTCGATGCAGTAAGAGGCATCGTTTCTGTGAAAAGAAGGTCAGGTCTATCTAATGGGAGATCTCCATAGACTTCGTCCGTACCAACCTGATGGAATCTTTTAACCCCATATTTTAAAGATGCATCCATGAGAGTTTGAGTTCCCAGAATGTTAGTTCTCAGGAAAACCCCTGGATCTTCTATCGATCTGTCTACGTGGGATTCTGCAGCAAAATTCACGACTATATCGAAGTTCTTATCTTCAAAAACTTTTTCTACCGCAGCTTTGTCCGTTATATCAACTTTGACAAACTCGAAGTTTTGGTTTTTCAAAGCAGGCTCCAAGGTTTCAAGATTACCGGCATATGTTAAGGAGTCC
>CAYFWG010000132.1:2785-3086 GCA_964346775.1 uncultured Mogibacterium sp. | reverse complement strand
GTGGCAAAAGTCAGCGAATACAGCTATGCGGAAATGGATGAGGTTTTTGCAAAGGCTGAGGCGAGCGGTGAGGATCCGTTCATTATCATACTCGATGGAGTCACGGACCCTCACAACCTCGGAGCCATAATAAGGACAGCGGAATGCTCCGGGGTTCACGGCGTCATCATCCCGAAGAGACGCGCGTGCTCGCTTACCCAAACTGTCGCCTTGACAGCAGCTGGGGCGATTGAAAGAGTTCCTGTAGTTCAGGTTACCAGCCTTGCAAGGACAGTTGATGAACTTAAAGAAAAGGGCGTAG
>CAYFWG010000132.1:217-2720 GCA_964346775.1 uncultured Mogibacterium sp. | reverse complement strand
TCGTCATAGGTAACGAAGGAAAAGGCGTCAGCCGACTGATTAAAGAGAAGAGCGATTTTGTAGTCTCAATCCCGATGAAGGGCGAAATTAATTCGCTCAATGCCTCAAATGCGGCAGCGGTATTGATGTACGGAGTCAGAAGAGCAAGAGATATTTAAACGAAAATTTGCTTTAAAATATGCGAGTTAAATACTTCTTGACTTTGCAAATGCTATAAAGTATAGTTATTGAGCGACTTTATGACTAATTCTTCGAAGCAACGAGAAACGGGCTTCGAATTTTAGAGAGAAAAGACGCAATTTCAAGATATAGACAGAAATTACGGAGGACGAAATGGCAGCAGGAGTAAGACAGAAGGTCATCCTTGCATGCACCGAGTGCAAGCAGAGAAATTACAATACAATGAAGAACAAGAGAAACAATCCTGACAGATTGGAACTTAAGAAGTTCTGTAAGTTCTGTAACAAGGAAACTCTACACAAGGAAACTAAGTAATTACCCAAGGCAAACGGAGAAATACTATGGCTAGTAAGAAGAAAAGCGGAAAGAGGGCCGGTGTTAATGCCGATCTGAAGAAGGCAAGCTCATACCAGGCTGCTGCAAAGAAGCAGGATAGAAATACAACTGGCAGCAAAAAAGGTGGAATCCTTGCATACTTCAGAGGAGTAAAGCAAGAGCTTAAGAAGGTCGTTTGGCTGACCAAAGACGAACTGACTACCGATACAGTGGTAGTAATAGCTTGTGTTGTCTTCTTTTCAGTAGCATTTTGGCTAATAGATACAGGCTTCCTTGCAGCACTTAAGGGAATACTCGGAATTACACTTTCCTAAACCAAGGAGAAATATAAATGTCAGAAATTATCGATAACAAGGATGCGCAAAAGACTACGGTTTCGCCTCTCGAAGGTGAGGGCCTAAGAGGCGACGGAACAGCAAAGTGGTATGTAGTACACACGTATTCCGGTTATGAGAATAAGGTAAAGACGAGCATCGAAAGAATGGTCGAATACCGTGGGATGCAGGATCTCATACTCGAGGTAGTAATACCGACAGAAGAGAGAATAGAGATTAGAGACGGAGTCAAGAAAGTAAAGACCCGCAAACTCTTCCCTGGATATGTCGTCATCAAGATGATCGTCAACAATGAAACCTGGTATCTGGTTCGAAATACAGAGGGAGTAACGGGTTTTGTTGGTCACGGCTCAAATCCTATTCCGCTTACGAAGGAAGAAATTGTAAGAATGGGAGTTGAGAAACTCAGAATCGACTTGGACATAGAAGTTGGAGACACAATCCGCATCATCGGAGGACTTTTCGAAGGACAGCTCGGCATAGTCGAAGCTATCTATCCGGAGAAGCAGATTCTAAGAGCAAAGATTTCAATGTTCGGAAGAGATACACCTGCAGAGCTTGAATTTTCGCAGGTCAGCAAGCTGTATTAATAGCAAGCTGAATACAACTAAAGAAAGGAGTAGACATGGCAAAGAAGATCGACGGCTTTATTAAGCTTCAGATCCCTGCCGGCGCAGCAACACCTGCACCACCAGTAGGACCTGCATTAGGTCAGAAGAGCGTTAACATCATGGACTTTTGTAAACAGTTCAATGCTAAGACTCAGGACCAGCAAGGAATGATTATTCCTGTCGTTATCACAGTATACTCAGACAGATCATTCTCTTTCATATGCAAGACACCACCGGCTGCAGTCCTGATTAAAAAGGCAGCAGGAATCGAGCATGCATCAGGCGAACCTAACAAGAACAAGGTAGCTTCGATAACACTCGCACAGGCAGAAGAGATCGCAAAGACAAAAATGCCGGACCTCAACGCAGCATCCCTTGAAGCAGCAATTGAAATGGTTAAGGGAACAGCATGGGAGTTACGGTAACAGAGTAATTAGGTGGGAGGCGCAAGCCGATTGAACCACAAGGAGGAAAAGATGAAGAGATCTAAGAGATATACAGCTCAGGCTGCAACATTTGAAAAGCAGGAGCTTGTAGATGTAGAATCTGCAGTTAAGCAGATTAAGTCTTTTGAGAACGCAAAGTTCGACGAATCGGTTGAAATGCATTTCCGTCTCGGAGTTGATGGAAGACACGCAGATCAGCAGGTAAGAGGCGCTATGGTACTTCCTCACGGCACAGGTAAGAGCAAAAAAGTTCTCGTTTTTGCAAAGGGACCTAAGGCTGAAGAAGCAAAGGAAGCAGGAGCTGACTTTGTTGGAGCAGAGGACATGGCTGAGAAGATTCAGAAAGAGGGATGGTTCGATTTCGATGCTGTCGTTGCTACACCAGATATGATGGGTGTTGTAGGACGTCTCGGTAAAATCCTCGGACCTAAGGGCCTTATGCCTAACCCTAAATCAGGAACTGTTACTATGGACGTTACCAGAGCACTTGAAGAAATCAAAGCAGGTAAGGTTGAGTACAGACTTGACAAAGCAAACATCATTCACTGCATTATCGGAAAGAAGTCATTCGGAGAGCAGCAGCTCGTAGAGAATG
>CAYFWG010000132.1:0-207 GCA_964346775.1 uncultured Mogibacterium sp. | reverse complement strand
AGCAGCAGCAAAAGGTAAGTACTTCAAGAGCATCACGATGGCAGCAACGATGAGTCCGGGAGTTAAGATTAACACGGCAACAGTAGCTCTCTAATTAAACAGTTTAAGAGTTACACAAATTAAATAAGATTATCCAACCTAAGACAGTAGGTGCGAAAGCTTAATTTCCTACCGAGGTACAATTCATAAATTGACCCCGTAGTCTGA
>CAYFWG010000131.1:0-3094 GCA_964346775.1 uncultured Mogibacterium sp. | reverse complement strand
GTTATAGAAAAGATCTTCTACGATTATTGTAGTTCCGGTATTGGCTCCTACGGTTTCGCAGGAAAACGGACGTCCGCCGTGTAACAGGATTTTAGTTCCTGAGGCCTCGGATTCTGTACGTGTGACCATTGTAAGTCTCGAAACAGCGGAAATGCTCGCAAGCGCTTCTCCTCTGAAACCTAAAGATGTAATGCTGTCCAAATCATTTACCGAAGCAATCTTACTTGTAGCATGTCTCAAGAAAGCAATTTCTGTTTCGCTCGATGGTATTCCACAGCCGTCGTCTGTTACTCTGATGTATGTTTTGCCACCATTTCTGATCTCGACAATAATGGACTTGGCTTTGGCATCTATGGAGTTTTCAATTAATTCTTTAACTACGGAAACAGGTCTTTCGATTACCTCACCTGCAGCTATCTTATCAGCTATAAAGCTATCGAGAACTTTAATCAATATCATCACCTCCAAGCTCAGCAATATCGTTTATTATATCTTGCAAAGTGTTTAAAGCATTAAGTGGTGTCATATCGTTAATTTCAATATCTGAAATTTTATCAATAACAGATTTATATTTATCGCTGGAATATCCGATCTCAGAATCGGCAAAACTTTTTGCAAAGAAAGACAGCTGTTTTGATTCAGGTTTCGGAACAGACTCACCCTCTTCCAGTTCGTGGAGTTTTATCATAGCTGATTTTCTAATTTCTGCTGGTATACCTGCGATTTTTGCAACATGTATGCCGTAGCTTTTGCTCGCTGGACCGTCGACAATATTGTGAAGGAAAACTATATTATTTCCGTCTTCCGAAACATCTACAGAAAGGTTTTTAATGTTGTCGTTGTCGTTTTCAAGAGCTGTAAGTTCGTGGTAATGAGTGGCAAACATGGTTCGAATCCTATGTTCGGGCTTAGAAAGATATTCAACCGTTGCCCAGGCTATCGAAAGACCATCAAAAGTACTCGTACCTCTTCCAATTTCATCGAGTATTATAAGGCTTCTGTCAGAAGCATTTCTGAGAATATTGGATAGTTCGCTCATCTCTATAAAGAAGGTGGACTGGCCGTAAGAAAGGTTATCAGATGCACCAATCCTAGTAAAAATCCTATCGACAACTCCAATCTTTGCAGAATCCGCAGGAACATACGAGCCGATTTGAGCCATGAGAATTATAACTGCAGTTTGCCTCATATATGTGGATTTACCGGACATATTAGGTCCAGTGATAATCAGCATGGATCTATTATCGCAATTCATTGTTGAATCGTTAGAAACAAACATACCAGAGCCAATTATTTGCTCAACCATAGGATGTCTGCCGTTTTTAATGTCGATAATATCGCTATCGTCAACTATAGGCCTTGTATATCCGTTTTCTGTAGCAACTCGAGCAAAAGAAAGGAGTACATCGAGCATAGCAATAGAATAAGATGCCTGTTGAAGCGAGCTTATGTAATCAGAAATGTCTGTTCTCAATTTTCTGAATTCTTCATATTCGATCTTGTTAATCTTGGTTTCGGCATTGAGCAGAAGGGTTTCTTTTTCCTTAAGCTCAGGAGTTATATACCTTTCGTTGTTAACAAGAGTTTGTTTTCTTATATAATCTTCGGGAACTTTGTCTATCATGCTTTTGCTTACATCGATATAGTAGCCAAAGACCTTGTTAAATCCGACTTTGAGAGTTTTTATCCCAGTTCTTTCTTTTTCAGATACTTCAAGTCCGCTAATCCAGGTTTTTGTGTCTTTGATAGATTCTACCAGTTCATCCAGGGTTTCAGAGTATCCCGGCTTTATTATCCCTCCTTCTGTCAAAAGAAAAGGAGGATCTTCGCATATAGCTCTATCTATTGTATTGTAAAGAGAATTGAACTCAGAGATTCCTGAATCAATTTCTCGTATAAGCTTTGTGTTGAAAGAAGAAAGCTCTTCCTTGATATCGGGAATCTGTCCCAGTGTTGTTTTGAGAGCGATAAGGTCTCTCGCATTTGCTCTTCCAGTTGCAATTCTAGCGGTTAGTCTCTGAAAATCGTAGACGTGTTTCAATGAATTAAGAAGAGCTCTGGACGCGATTGGGTTATTCTTGAGTTCGCCGACTGCATCCAGCCTTAGATTGATTTCTTCGGGTATTATAAGAGGTTCGACCATCCACTGTCTCAAAAGCCTTGCGCCCATTGCTGTTTTGGTTTTATTAAGTACGCCTAGAAGTGAGCCTTTAATATTATGGTCATATACTGTTTCAAGTAGCTCGAGATTTCTTACAGTTGATCGATCGAGCTGCATTATGTCATTTTTTTTCTTAATCGTGAGCTGTGTAAGTTGATTAGGCTCCTGCTTCTGAGTATCGAGAAGGTACATCAGCAAAGAACCGACTGAACTAATCATTACATCCCTATTGTCAAGTCCGAGCGATATAAGTGAAGAAACATCAAATTGCTTTAAAATCACTTTTTCGCATAAATCCAGCTTAAAGTATGAAGGATCAACGGTATCGATATATATGTCGAGGTGGTGTTCTGAAAGATTATTCTTAATTTCAAGAGCCTGATTCTCATCTATTATCAGTTCTTTGACACCTGAAACCGAAAGTTCATCGGCAAGTACCGTGTGATATTTATCATCCTCAAAATCGGTTGTGATAATCTCTCCTGTAGATACATCAGCAATTGTAAGCGATGTTAAACTATCTTCTACAAATGCAGAGGCTATATAAATATTTAAATCAGAATCGGAATTTTCGATGATATCAAGGGTGCCTGGTGTATAGATACGAACAACATCCCTATCTACTATGGTCTTGGCGTCGGCTGGATCTTCCATCTGCTCGCAGATTGCTACCTTGTGACCGTTTTTGACAAGGCGAGCAATATAGGACTGCACAGAATGATGAGGTACACCACACATCGGGGCCTTTTCTTTAAGCCCGCAATTACGACCTGTCAAGGTAAGTTCCAGTTCTTTTGAAGCAAGTAAAGCATCCTCGAAGAACATCTCATAGAAATCTCCGAGCCTGAACATTAAAATAGCGTCCTTATGCTCTTCCTTTATTCGATTGTACTGCTGCATCATAGGTGATAACTTCTCGTTTATCATCAGACC
>CAYFWG010000130.1:0-3131 GCA_964346775.1 uncultured Mogibacterium sp. | reverse complement strand
GTCCTGTGGATTGCTTTTTTATTCAGTTGTTCAAGTTCATTTTACAATTTACCAAAATAACAAATATTAAAACGCCTACAATACAAAACCTCGCCACACAGATGTGTAGCGAGGTTTTAAAATCATCTTATTCAGATTTCTTTGTGGTTTTTCTTTTTGAGGTTGATTTTTTCTTCTTAGGTGTTTCTTCTATTACCACCTCTTCAACATCGATAACCTCTTCTACTACTTCTGAATTTTCTTCAGGATCGGATATTTCGATTTTGCTTTCGTCGATTTCAACTTCATCGATAACATCCTCAGTAGGTGTGTCGTCGACCTTCTCTGCGAAGTTTACTTCCACTCTATCTTCTTCAACTGTAGTAGTTGCTTCTGTTTCTTTATCAGACTTCATAGCGTTTTCTTTGATTTTCGCTGTCTTATTTGCTTCCTTCGCCTCTGCAATTTCTTCAGCGGTCGCATAGTAAGCAGGATTAAGCGCTCTTACTTCATTCAGAATATAAGCTACAGCAAGTACAAGTACCGAAGTCATAAATGGAGCAAATGCACTTTGGAGTACATATTTAAAGCTCTCGCCAAATCCCGGACTCATTCCGTATGACTTATAATATGAAGATATATACGCCAAAGTCGTTCCTACTACATAGAATGAGTAGATTAATCCCAGTATCCCGATGACGTATAATGCGATAACTATTGGTGATTTCCTTAATTTTTTCATAACTCTGTCCTTCTTCTTCTGTCAGTAATATTTTTTGACTACCTTTATATTTATAGTCTTATACTTCTATCTTTATGTGTAATAAATGTGTTTTGTAAGTGAATTTATTATTTTGCTATAAATCCCAGTTTACTGGCTCTATGTCATTATCCTCAAGGAAGTAGTTGGCTCTCGAGAAATACCTGCCTCCGAAAAACCCTCTATGCGCAGATAATGGACTCGGATGTGGTGCTTCGATGATTAAGTTCTTCACGCCTGCTTCTCTCCCCTTTGCAAGTATAAGTTCCTTCTTTGCCCGAGCGTTCGAACCCCAAAGTATAAATACTTTCGGTTTTTTTCGCGCGGCGACCTGTCCTATTATCGCATCGGTAAACTCTTCCCAGCCCTTTCCTTTGTGCGATCCTGCCTCATGGGCGCGCACAGTCAGCACTGTATTGAGAAGGAGTACCCCCTGCTTTGCCCAAGGAACCAAAACCCCTTCGGGACTTACGCTGTCCTTCAAATACGGATTCTTAATCCCAAGGTCAGCGTCGAGTTCTTTGAGGATATTTAGCAGAGAAGGTGGGTCTTTAGTCCCTTTTGGAACGCTAAAAGCCAATCCGTGTGCCTGGTTCGGCTCATGATATGGATCCTGTCCCAATATCACGACTTTGACATCATCGTATGCGGTGTATTTCAGCGCATTGTAGATATCTTCCGCAGGTGGATATACGGTATTTTCTTTGTATTCATAAGCAAGGAACGAGTGCAGTCCAAGGTAGTAAGGATTTTCCCACTCCTCTTTGAGCAGCTCGTCCCAGTCATTTCCAATATTCTTCATATCGTCCTGTTATTCTCTTGAGCGATAAGTTGTCTATTTTTTCAACATGTACTCTGTGCCTTGGAAGTCGGTGAACTTCATAACTTCATCCTTCGAAATCACAGCAGTTCCCTTTCGGTCTTTTCCATAGTTAATCGTTATGGTTCCGTCCTTTTCCTCTTCCCAGTTACCTTTCGATTCGTCCCCGAGAAGGTTTACAACACATTTACCGCTTTTCTGTAATTTAATTGAACCAGCATCGTCGAAGCCCATGTCCGCAACGTCTTTCTCTGTCATAACTACATCGCCTGCGACAATCTTCTGAATTTGCCAGTAACCGA
Source organism: uncultured Mogibacterium sp. (assembly GCA_964346775.1). GTDB lineage: Bacteria > Bacillota > Clostridia > Peptostreptococcales > Anaerovoracaceae > Crickella. Next base: position 1,270 of record CAYFWG010000130.1, on the reverse strand, counting down.
CAGTATCGTCACAACCGCTCATCACCATCATCATCGCCAGCATAATCAATATTGTTGAAATCTTCTTTTTCATTTTCGTCTCTTACCCTCTTCAGTCTATCCTTATTGCGCCTTCTTGTCCTCAACCTTTTGAACAATAACGGAAATTATTGTAGCACATATCATTCCCAGTAACAAACCAAATATAACGTCAGAAGGGAAATGCATTCCAAGATAAATGCGCGAAAAACCGACGAGGATCGCGAGAATCACAGCCACAACTCCCCATCTATGCATAGTGCGTTTGAATCCAAGTTCGGGTTCCGATCCGATAAGTTTCTTCTTGGCATCCTTATCAGATTCTTTCTTTTTGATATCCTTATCGGCTTCTTTCTTCTTGGACGAGCGAGTGCTCAAGTACAAAGCCCAGGCAGGTGCCATAAAGTTTGTCGAGTGTCCACTTGGAAACGAAGCGTCGCCGGGATGCGGAAGAAAGGCATGTACCTCGCTGAATACCAGCCACGGTCTCGTCCTGTCGACTATAGGCTTAATAACCAGGTTGCAACAAATGAACGATAACACAAGGGACAAGGAACAAATAATTCCAACCCTTCTCGTTTTCTTGAAAATCAAGAGGAGGATGCATATTGCGATCCACAAATATCCGCCTTCTCCAAGCATCGTAATGAACTTCATTATCGGAGTAAGCCAATCGGAATTCAGAGATTTCTGAATTCCGATCAGCAAATTACCGTCTAATTGTTGCAGTTCCGCCATTATTTAAACATTCCCTCCGGATAGTTCTTGTATACTTTAGGCAGTCTCAGGTCAAAGTCGCAAGTTACCTCATAATTAATCGTGCCATTGATAGCAGCAAGATCATCAGGTGTTATCTCTTCATTTCCCTGTTTTCCTATGATAATAACTTCGTCTCCGAGCTTAACATCTTCCACTTCGGTAACGTCTATCATGCACTGGTCCATGCAGATGTTGCCGATTACAGGACATTTCTTTCCGCCACACAGAACACTCACTTTGCCACTGTAAGGTCTGCAGTATCCGTCCGCATAGCCTAAGCCCAAAGTTGCAATCTTAGTTTCTTTGGTGGATGTGAATTTGCGACCGTAACTTACAGATGTGCCTGCAGGAACAGTCTTGAGATTCAGTATTTCGGCATGTATAGACATGACAGGTTTCAAATCTAGGACTTTCCCCTTAAGATATCCCGAAGGTGCGAGCCCGTACATGATGATTCCCGGACGTGTAGCATCGTATCTTACTTCTGGATATG
>CAYFWG010000129.1:1380-3172 GCA_964346775.1 uncultured Mogibacterium sp. | reverse complement strand
GTAGATATCGAAGAAGAAGAGGATGTTATCACTTTAGAATTTGATGATGACACAGCAGTAGATTGTTATGTTATAGGAACTTTCGCGTTTAATGACAAAGAGTATATAGCTCTTGCTCCTGATGACGGTACTGATGATGTTTACATCTATGGATACAAACAGGTAAATGACGAAGACTACGACATCGAAGAGATCGAATCAGAAGAAGAATTCGACGCAGTAGCTGCTGAATTCGATGCTCTTATGGCAGAGGAAGATGGAGAGTAATCTCATCCTGTCATTTAGTAATTAAGTATCAACTTAATATTTGAGAGTACAGGCGTACCTTATCTGGTGCGCCTAACTATGCGGATGTGGCGGAATTGGCAGACGCGCACGGTTCAGGTCCGTGTGAGTAACATCGTGAAGGTTCGAGTCCTTTCATCCGCACCAATTTAAAACGCAGAACTTATGAGTTCTGCTTTTTTATGTTCGAATTCTTCAAAGAAGATAATTGAATTGCGTTAAAGTAATAATCTGCATGAGTTCGTTTTGCTAAAGAGTCAAAAATTTGTCAACGATAGCAAATATAAGATTGATCACGGATATAGAATCCCTATAGGTGACTTTGTCACAGATAGAAAAAGCTGATAATGTTAGTATTAGACTACAAGAAATATAAAAGATTTTCGAAGTTTCAAAATTGATCTTGGATGAGTAAATATATATTCATTTCATATGAATATCGAAATATAAGGAGGTTCACAAATGAAAATAGAGTTTTCACAAAAGCTGAAGGATTATTTAAGGGACAGTAATGCTGTAGGTGTAGCGCTGACAGCTTACGAGGAATATTGCTGAACAGGTGCCCATACGGCTATAGACACAAGGATTGTGTCAGAAAGTGTTGCAAATTCAATCGCAAAGAACTATCAAGTATATGAAACAGAAGAAGGGACAAAACTTTTTGTTGCAAACAATCTTCAGATCGACTCGGATACTGTAAGGGTTTATATGAATAAATTCCTCTGGTTTAAGTCCTTTAATGTATATGGTGTTTCACCAAAAATGGAGTGCAAGATTGCCAGATAGTTTTTAAAAAGAATAATGATACAAAAAAGTTAATAAATAAATATTTAACAAAATACACCGAAATTAGCTTAATATAACTTCCATTCAGACTTATAATTACATAGTGTAAATATAATAGGTAATTTCTTAGAGCAAGTGTGGTAGTTAATCAATTATGCAGACAAATTATAAAATCAGATGACTTTTAATATAAACAGGCTCTACTCGTAGGGGCTGTTTTATTAATGGAAAAAATGTTATCGATTTCAAATATTTTCAAGGAGGGAAAGATAGTGAAAAAAGAAATATTGGACCTTAGAGAAAAGATGAAAGAGAATGCAATAGATGTTTATTACGTTCCATCTGGAGATTATCACAGTTCTGAATATGTCAACGACTTCTTCAAATGCAGGGAGTTTATGACTAATCTTACAGGTGAGGCTGGAGAACTTATCGTTAATGACGAAGGCGCTTATCTTTGGACGGATGCAAGATACTTCCTCCAGGCTGAGAACCAGCTTGCAGGAACTGAAATAGAACTTATGAGAATGGCAGAGCCTGGCGTTCCTACTATTGAGGAATTCCTCGAGGAGTACGCATCAAGACATAAAGGAGGTGTTCTAGGCTTCTACGGAAAAGTACTTCCAGCAGCAACAGGTTTAGCTTTGGAAGAAAAACTCGCTAAGTATGACGTTACAATTAAATACGACAAGGATCTCGTAGACGAGGTATGGACTGATAG
>CAYFWG010000129.1:304-1370 GCA_964346775.1 uncultured Mogibacterium sp. | reverse complement strand
GACCTGAATTCAAGGCGACCAAGTTATTTGAGCTTCCTTTCGAAAGCGTAGGCGTTTCTTCAGAAGAGAAGGTTAGACTTACAAGAGAAGAGATGAAGGCAAAGGGAGCGGATTATGTCCTGTTGACAGATTTGATGGAAACCGCTTGGCTTTTCAACATGAGAGCAAGAGACATCGCATATACACCGGTATTCTTCGGATACACACTAATCGGTCTTGACGATGTAAGACTCTTTGTTCTGGATGGTGCCGTTGATGGAAAACTTCCGGCTTCGCTGGACTTTGTCAAGCTTGAAAAATACGAAGACATCGACAATGCGCTTGCAGAAATCCCAGCAGATAAGAAGCTTTGGATTAATATGAACTCTGCAAACTATGAATTAGCTAAAGTTTGCCAGAAAGTCGCAGACGGCAAGAATTTAATCGAGGGAATGAATCCGGTAACCTTCGAGAAGGTTATTAAGAATGAATCAGAGATAAAGAGCTCGATCAATGCACACATCAAAGACGGTGTTGCAATGGTTAAGTTTATTTCTTGGCTTAAGAACAATGTCGGCAAAACCAAGCTTACTGAAATCGATGCAGCTGAATACCTTGAAGCCCGTCGTTTTGAACAGGAAGGATGTTTTGACATAAGCTTCGAGACGATTTCTGGTTATGGCCCAAACGGTGCAATTGTTCACTATGCTCCGACTGAAGAGACTAACTTGGAAATCAAACCAGAAGGATTGCTACTCATGGATTCTGGCGGTCAGTATATGGACGGAACTACAGATATCACAAGAACTATAGCAGTAGGACCTCTTACACAGGAGATGATCGACAACTATACATATGTTCTTAAATCTCACCTGGTAATGATCCTAATGGATGTTCCAAAGGATATGGACGGAGTAGAGCTCGATACAGCTATTAGACAACCGATGAGAGATGTCGGCATGGACTTTAAACACGGTCTTTCACACGGTGTCGGACACGTTCTCAGCGTTCATGAAGGACCTAATATTCTTAGAAGAATTCCAACACCTATAGAACTCAAGCCAGGCATGATCATGTCGGACGAACC
>CAYFWG010000129.1:0-294 GCA_964346775.1 uncultured Mogibacterium sp. | reverse complement strand
GGAATCAGAATCGAGAATGAACTCCTCTTCGTAGATAAAGGAAATGGTGATATGAGACTTCAGAATATCACTTTCTGCCCTTATGAAAGAGAAGCAATCAATAAGGATCTTCTCTCCGAAGAAGAACTTGCATGGGTTAACAACTACCACAAGGAAGTTAGAGAAATTCTTGAGCCTCTTGTTGACGACGAAACAAAGAAATATCTAATCGAAGCAACAGCAGAGATATAGAGGACAGCTTTGGCGGTATATTAATGAATATCTGTTTATATCCTTGATATAACAAGTTATGAA
>CAYFWG010000128.1:2441-3196 GCA_964346775.1 uncultured Mogibacterium sp. | reverse complement strand
ATACTTCATACAAATCTCGGGCGTGCTCCTCTTTGCAAGGAAGCAGTTGAGAACGTCGACAGAGTATCTAAGGGATATTCGAGCCTTGAGTACAATGTCGACAAAGGTAGAAGAGGCTCAAGACACGACATAGTTGGCAAGCTTATCGCCGAACTAACAGGTGCGGAAGATGCAATGGTTGTTAACAACAATGCATCAGCTACACTTATAGTTCTTGCCGCAATGGGCAAAGACAAAGAAGTTATCGTCTCCCGAGGAGAACTGGTAGAGATCGGCGGAGCCTTCAGAATTCCCGATATCATGACACAGTCAGGAGCATATCTTCAAGAAGTAGGGACAAGCAATAAGACCAAACCTTCCGACTACGAGAATGCGATTGTTACCAAGGAGCAGGAAGAAGACTTTTCAATACTAGACATGCGTAGAGGAACTATGAGATTGGAAACTGCAGCTCTTATGAAGGTGCACAAATCGAACTACGATATTGTCGGATTTACCGAAGAGGCAGAACTTGAAGATCTTGTTGAGATAGGCAAGAGACACAATCTTCCCGTAATTTTCGATATGGGTAATGGTCTTATGATCAACATGGAAGAATACGGACTCAAAGAGCCGACAGTTCCAGAATCACTCGCTACAGGAATCGACGTAATACTCTTCAGCGGAGACAAGCTTCTCGGTGGTCCTCAGGCGGGAATAATAGCCGGTAAGAAGGAATACATTGAGAAGATGAAGAAACACCCTCTCGCAAGGGT
>CAYFWG010000128.1:0-2431 GCA_964346775.1 uncultured Mogibacterium sp. | reverse complement strand
GTTATCAGGGTGAACAAGATGTGCTTTGCTGCACTCGAATCGACATTGATGAAATATAAAGATGAGAAGATTGCATTAAGAGACATACCTGTTCTGAATATGATTTCCGCATCTAAGGAAGATATGAAATCGAAGGCAGAACACCTTGCTCAAGAAATCAAGAAGCAGAACCCTGAACTAACTGTGGATACTGTCGAGGTTGAGGATCAGATCGGAGGCGGATCTGCACCTACAGTCAGATTAGACGGATGGGCAGTTGCAGTCGAGGATAACAAACGTTCAGCCCAGGCTCTGGAAGGCATTATAAGACGTGCCGAGATTCCAGTTGTCGGACGAATTCACGAAGACAGATTACTGCTATGCGTACGTACAATTGCAGATGAAGAGATAGAAGATGTTGCAAAGTCTCTAAGAATCGAGAATTGCAAAATAGACGGAAAATAAGATAGTAGTAGCAGATTTACGGAAGTATTAAGATGAAAAATATAATTATAGGAACGGCAGGTCATGTCGATCACGGAAAGACACAGCTTATAAGAGCATTATCCGGGATAGATACAGATCGTCTGGAAGAAGAGAAGAAGAGGGGAATAACGATCGAACTGGGCTTTGCCCACATCCCTAACGACAAGGGATATAATATCGGAGTAATCGACGTTCCCGGTCACGAGAAATTTATAAAGAACATGCTTGCTGGAATCGGCGGTATCGACTTTGTTCTGTTCGTAGTTGCAGCTGATGAGGGCATAATGCCTCAGACAAAGGAGCATTTTGAAATCCTTCAGGCTCTCGGCATAGATGACGGAATTGTAGTAGTTACCAAGACGGATATGGTAGATGAAGAATGGCTTGAAATGCTCATCGATGATGTTGAGCAGTTCGTAGAAGGTTCATTCCTCGAAGGCAAACCGATAATTCCAGTTTCGGCGAGAACCGGCGACAATATTCAGACTCTCAAAGAAGAACTCGTTTCAAAATGTGACAGAGAAACGAAAAGAAGGGAAGAAAAAGAACTATTCAGACTTCCTGTGGATCGTGTGTTCACAATGTCGGGTTTTGGAACCGTTGTAACAGGCACTTTGATGGACGGATCTGTAAAAATCGGAGATCAGGTCTTTGTCGAACCTCAGGGGACTCCAGTTAAGATAAGAGGAATTCAGACATACGGCAAGGAAACGGACGTGGCAATTGCAGGTCAAAGAACAGCTATCAATATTTCCAATATCAAGAAAGAAGAAATCGAAAGAGGCGATGTTCTCGCGGCGAAGAATTCTGTAGTAGTTACAAATATGATCGATGTCAAATTGAGGGTTTTTAGCTCAAGTGATAGAATCATTATTAACAACAGCAGGGTGCATCTGTATTCGGGAGCAAAGGAAGTTCTGTGCAAAGTCGTCCTCTTGGATAGAGACTCTCTTGCGGCAGGCGAAGAAACTTTTGCCCAATTGAGGCTTGAAGAACCGATGGCTCTGAGAAGGAAAGACAAATTCATCATCAGATTTTATTCGCCGATAATTACTGTCGGCGGTGGAGAAATCATCGATGTAATGCCCGAAAAGCACAAGAGAAATAAAGAAAATATATTATCTGAACTCGAAGTGCTATCGTCCGGAACAGCATCCGAGGCTATACTGGTAAAGGCGGGAAGAAGACATTTCTTGAAGCAGGAAGAAATAGCCAGGGAGCTGGGCCTGCTTACAAAGGAGATGGAAAGCCTCGTCGACAAAGAGATTGCCGAAGATAAGCTGATAAGATTGAGCGATGGTTCTTTGATAAGCGCTGGCAAATTCGAGAAGTTTAAGGAAAATGTCCAGAAACTGATTACAGACTATATAAGCTCACATTCTCTATCGGAAGGAATGCCAAAACAAGAACTTCTGTCGAAGCTCAGAGAACAGCTCCACACAGAAGATGAGAAATTGATTCAAGCTATTTTGAAATACTTCATCGACACAGACTTTATTGCAGATAGAGGTAAGTCGATATCGATGGCAGGCTTCAGCGTGGAATATTCCAAGGCGCAGATAGAACTCAAATCTAAGATAGCTTCTATGTATAAATCCGCTGGAATAGAAATGATCAAAAACGATGTAGTCTTCGCACTCGACAAAGACAGAAATGCCATAAATGTAATGCTTAGCGAACTCGTTGAAGAGGGAACTCTTCACAAGGTCAATCCTTCGTATTATATAGCAAGTGAAGCTTGGGCGAAGGTCGTTGAAGCGGCAGCCGGATTTGATTCGGATTTCACTTTGGCTGAGTATAGAGACAGACTTCAGACTTCAAGAAAATACGCTACGGAATTTCTTGCAGCCTTGGATAAAGAAGGCATCACTGTTTTTAACGGTGAGACCCGTACAGTTTTGAAAAAGAAGTAAAGGAGATTCAATTATGGATATGAATAGAATGAAACCGTTTATGCACCAAGAAG
>CAYFWG010000127.1:463-3222 GCA_964346775.1 uncultured Mogibacterium sp. | reverse complement strand
CTTGGCGCATTCATTGCATGGGAAGAGAGCAACGTAAATTCTCGCATTTCTCAAGGATTTGCCAGAAGCATTAAGTATTGCGTTAAGCTCTGCATGAACCACGTAAGGATATTTTGTAATTTCACCTTCTCTATCCCATGGGAATTCATCGTCTGAACATCCTATAGGGAAGCCGTTGTAACCTGTAGTTAGGATGACGTTATTCTCGTCGACGATACAAGCTCCGACCTGAGTGCTGGGATCCTTGCTCCTCTTTGCCGCAAGAAGGGCGACGCCCATAAAATATTCATCCCATGAAATATAATCTGTTCTTTTCATAATTATTCTTCCTCCGAATACAATTTTACACTCTTTTCAGCTATAGTTTCAAGTCCTCTAACCTTGAATAAACAAGGCGTTTAGGTGTATTATATATAGGTATATCATTTTTACGGTTTATCCCGTGATTTTGATTTTATTTAATAAAACATATTGGAACTTAATTACGGAAATTACCGCAGTATAGGGAGCACACAAGATTATGAAAAAAGCTTACAAGAGCAAAGCAAATTATTTCCTCAGATGGACAAAGACCGCGGTTTTCCTCCTGGTTGCCGCTACGGTTATAGGAATATCGAGTCTGATAAATGTCAATGCACTATCCGACAAGGCCGCGACATCAGACGATATTGGAAATCCTGAAGGAACTGCAAACGTAGCTTTTGAAGTAAGGTCATACGACCTCAAAGCGGTCGTTCACAAAGATCACTCGGTAGTAGTAGCTCAGAAGATATCCGTTTTTCTGCCCGACGACGCTCAAAAGATCGAGTTTTCCATTCCGAGCGGAAACTTCGAAGTCACAGATGTTGAAGTAGAAAATGCGGCGTATAAGTCCGACAAAGCGAGCCAGGCAAGCACGATATCCATACTTGAGAAAGACAAACTGACCAAAGGTTATCACGTTTACAACATAAAATATACTATCAACGAATTCGTCGATAGAGATGAGACAAAGGATTTGTTCTATTTCAAGGCGCTTTTGCCTGAATGGAAGCAGCCGATAGGAAAGGTTTCCATCGATATTTCCTTCCCAAGTGACTTCCCGTGGGATGACATGCATTACTATGCTGGACAGCTTGGTGTACAGGATGCAAGCAATAAACTGACATACAAGGCTGACAAGAACAACGACACAGTTTTAATTACTGGAGAGAAGATTCCTGAGAATTTCGGAATTACGATAATTTCGAGACTGCCTGACGGATATTGGGAAGGCGCCTTGGACGGCAAGATTGCACTGATTTCGATGGCAGCAATAATGGCTGGCATTGCTGGAATCCTATTCATCCTGTGGCTAATAGGTGGAAGAGATCCTGTTATCAAGAAGGAAAAACAGACAAAACCTCTGGAAAATATTTCTCCTGTAGAAATAGGATATATATTCAGTAACAGGGTAAGAACGAGAGATATAATCAATTTAATCCTGTATTTCGGAGTCAACGGATATCTGAGAATATCCGAGTACGAACCGAAGAAGTACAGGCTTTACAGACTTGAAGAACCTACGAACGAGGCAAGACACATAAGATCGGCATATAACATCCTCTTCGAAGATGTATATCCGGGAAGAGCCCTCGAAATGGAAGATATTGGAGGGAGAATCAAGCGTATTAAAGACAGCATCAGAGAGGATGTTGCTGCAGGATATTCGAGCAAAGAAATGTTGTCGATTAAGCCTATTTCGAAGGTGTTCAGGACGATCGGCATAATATTGCTTTCACTCGGCCTGGGTATTGCCAATGCTATGAGATATTCGTATGCTTACCTACCGATTAATTACATTGAGACTGTCTCTGTAGTAGTTCTTACTGCCATCTTTGCCGTTTACATGTGCGTGATTAAAGAAAAGAAGTATTCATCTTCGAATCCGTCGTATTTTCCTTTGATGGTAATTACTACGGCGTTATTGACTTTAATACCGGTGTACATAGCTATTAAGACTTTGGCGATGACGGGAGCCTGGCTCGAGGTTATAATTATGCTTTTGGCTTCGCTTATATCCATCTTCCTAATCTCGATAATGAGAGCAAGAGGAAAGGACAACGCAGTTTTAACATCGAAACTGATGCAACTGAGACAATTTATTTATCACCCAGATCCGAGAGATTTATTGCAAAACCATCTTGCGGATAAGAACTATTACTATGAGATGATGCCATACGCTATATTATTCGGAGGCTCGAGTTCTTGGGCGATTTCCTTCCTCAGAATGAATCTTCCTGAACCTGAATGGTATAAGGATGAAAGAGAAGAAGGAGGATTTACCGTAACGAACACCAAACCGACCACGGTCGAATATGCACAGGACATAGTAACCTTTTGCAGGACAATTGAAGACGCTTACCATAACATGAAGAAACGATATTGGAGATTCTAATGACACAAAAACAAAAAATAATAAATATAGCAGTTATTGCACACGTAGATGCAGGCAAATCGACATTGGTTGATGCCTTGCTTAATCAGTCGCACGTATTTAGGGATAACGAAAGTGTCGTTGATTGCGTTATGGATTCAGATGCTATTGAGAGGGAAAGAGGTATAACGATATACTCCAAGAACTGCTCGATAATGTATAAGGACTATAAGATTAACATCGTCGATACACCTGGACACGCAGACTTCAGCTCGGAAGTTGAACGAATAATGAAGACTGTAGATACGGTTATTTTGCTCGTTGACTCCAGCGAAGGACCGATGCCTCAGACGAGATTTGTACT
>CAYFWG010000127.1:0-453 GCA_964346775.1 uncultured Mogibacterium sp. | reverse complement strand
ATCAATCCAATTCTCTTTATCAATAAGATAGACAAGAAAGACGCGAGAATAGATGAGGTCGTAGACGAGGTTTATGAGCTTTTCATGGATCTTGAGGCAAACGACGAACAGCTGGATTTCCCTATACTCTACGGAATTGCAAGACAGGGAATCGCGGTCGAAGACCCGGCTTCAATCGAAGGAATAATAATCGGAGAAGGCGCAGAGAAAATTAAAAAGTCGCCAAAAGGTTATAAGGAATTTGATATTACACCTTTGCTCGAATGTGTTGTCAATCATTGTGAGGCATATCCGGACAGAAGGGAAGAACCTCTTCAGCTTCAGGTATCGACTCTCGCATATGATGACTATATCGGTAGATTAGGAATTGGAAGAATCACAAGAGGAAGAATTCAAGAGGCTCAGACCGTTGCCGTAACAAGAGAAGACGGAAGTACGGCAAAATGCAGGATT
>CAYFWG010000126.1:0-3252 GCA_964346775.1 uncultured Mogibacterium sp. | reverse complement strand
CCTAGGGTTTACCTCTATGAGGAAGTATTCGCTTGAATCTGGATTGAGAGCGAATTGCACGTTGCAACCTCCCTCAATTTTGAGTTCTCTAATGATCTTTATTGCAGAATCGTTGAGCATCTTGAGGTCGTGGTCGCTGAGCGAAAGAATCGGTGCTACAACTATGGAGTCACCAGTGTGAACTCCTACAGGGTCGACATTCTCCATACCGCAAATCGTAATAGCATGGTCGGTGCTGTCCCTCATTACCTCAAACTCGATTTCTTTATAACCCTTTACCGATTTCTCGACAAGAACCTGATGAACTGGCGAGAGGGTAAATGCATTCAGTGCTATCTCCTTGAGCTCTTCGTCGTTGTTGGCAAATCCACCACCTGTTCCGCCGAGAGTAAATGCTGGTCTTAATACAACAGGGTACCCGATATCATCTGCCGCCTTCAGAGCTTCTTCGAGATTGTATGTTATTTCACTTGGAATAACTGGCTCACCTATCGATTCGCACATCTCCTTGAATAGCTCTCTGTCTTCAGCTCTTTCTATGGATTCGCTCGCAGTACCGACAAGTTCCACCCTGCACTCCTGGAGTACGCCTTTTTTCTCAAGCTGCATAGCGAGATTAAGTCCCGTCTGCCCACCAATTCCTGGCAGAATCGCATCCGGTCTTTCATATCTAAGGATTTTGGCGATATACTCCAAATTCAAAGGTTCCATATATACTTTGTCAGCAATTGCCGTATCCGTCATGATAGTTGCTGGATTAGAATTGCACAGAATAACCTTATATCCTTCTTCCTTGAGGGCAAGGCAGGCTTGAGTTCCCGCATAGTCGAACTCCGCGGCTTGTCCTATTACGATTGGTCCCGATCCTATAATAAGTACTTTTTTAATATCTTCTCTCTTTGCCATGTCTGCTCCTTTTAATGTTATATACTTCTTCTCCACCACATACTGTCAAATAGTTCTTTCCACAAACCTTCCATCCGTCAAACGGGGTCGCTCGGCCTTTTGATAAAAAGTCTTCCGAATCTATAGTCCACTCTTCATTCAGATTCCAGATAGAATAGTCGTTCCCAAGTGGGATATTGAACCTCTTTCTTGGATTATAAACCATTAGGTCCAAAAGTTTGTCGATTGTTATTATTTTCGTATTTACAAGATACGTATATGCTAAAGGGAAAGCCGTTTCTATTCCGACTATTCCGAATGCCGATTTCTCAAGTCCCCTAGATTTCTCTTCTGCAGAATGAGGCGCATGATCTGTAGCAAGGCAGTCGATCGTTCCATCCTTGATGCCTTCTATCAAAGCATTTCTATCCGACTTATCTCTCAGAGGAGGGTTCATTTTCCACCGTCCATCTTCCTCGAGCATACTGTCATCAAGAAGTAGATAGTGAAGAGCCGTCTCGCAGGTCACATCGACGCCTTTAGCCTTGGCTTTTCTGATTATGTCGACGCTTTCTTTGCTTGAGATATGGCATACGTGGTATGCACATCCTGTATCTGCTGCCAAATTCAAATCTCTCTCGATTTGTTTCCACTCCGACTCCGAGCATATTCCGCGGTGTCCGTTTTCTTTCGCGTATTTACCATCGTGAATGTATCCGCCTCTAAGCAGGCTGTTATCTTCACAATGAGCGACGATTACCTTGCCGAGAGCCTTCGCCTTAGTCATAGCATCTCTCATCATCTCATCGGATTGAACTCCGTGACCGTCATCTGAAAAGGCGATGCATTTATCTACTAAAGCGTCTAAGTCGGCAAGCTCCTTGCCTCTCTGTCCGATGGTGATTGCCGCATAAGGATAAACGTTGATGCACGCATCCTTATCTATGATATCTTGCTGAATCTGAATGTTTTCGACCGAATCGGATACGGGATTGAGGTTCGGCATTGTGCATACAGCTGTATAGCCTCCTCGAGCTGCCGCCTCGCTTCCTGTAGCGATTGTCTCCTTATAAGAAAAACCCGGTTCTCTGAAATGCACATGCACGTCACAAAAACCGGGAAGAATAGTATATTTTGAAGTCGAGTCGACACCTGCTTCAGATACCAATGAGATATCGATGGTAGGACTGAATTCCTTGCAACCTTTATTTAACCTGTCGCTTATCATCTCCATAGATCAATTCTCCTTTCAACTTAACCGATTAAATTTACCATATTAAACGAGTCCATGTCAAATGAATCCTTCTTTTTTCTTGATCGTATATGTTTCTTCTTCCGACATATCCGAATAGTTATCATTGACAATTTCTAACACTTCCTTTACGCTTATTACGAAAGGCGGGTCGCCCTGAAAAGCGAGGCTGTTATAAGCAAACGCCTTTCGTTCTTTTTCCTTTGATTTCTTGTTTTGAAGGTGGTACACTACCTTCAAAAGAGGTGATGGTTGTCAGTCGCTGACCTTTATTGGTTATACTGACCTTTGTAGCCTCTTTTTTTCTGCAAATTCAAATACGCTTCCATCGACAACCTTATTATTGGCTGGCTTTCATGCTATAGTCATATATCTTGACATTTCTTACCAGGTCAGCTACACTAATTTCAGGGTTAGCCTTTAAATTGCCATTCAGCTTTAAGCTGTTTTGCAATGGCTGACCCTTTATATTTGTTAAAACCTCTACATCTATGCTTATAGGACAAAACGCGTTGCTAGAAAGCTTTCTCAAGTACGACAGTACACTTCTAATGCTATTCAGCATAATCTTGCCTGCCAAAGGCGCCTCAAGTGTTTTTTCTTTTTTATAATGAGCTTAACCAAAAAATAAAGAGTCAGTTATCCCAACTCTTTTAATCCTTAAGCCTCAATCATTTCTCCACTCTTTGTAAGAGAGAATATCTACAGCTGAATTATTCTTCCCGCGCGGTTTTTAATCCTTTGATCGTGTGTTACAACCACTAGTGTTTTCCCAAGTGAATTAAGATGTTCAAGTAATTGCATTACTATTTCAGCATTGCTTCTATCAAGAGATCCTGTAGGCTCATCCGCGAGTATTATATCGCACTTCTTCACAAATAACCGAGCCAACGCAACCCTCTGCTGCTCGCCGCCAGATAGTGTATATACCATTGAGTTGAGCTTATCCTCAACTCGCACAATTCTCAAGGCCTCTTCAACTGATATTTTTGTTCTATTTACTATAGGTACCATCTCAAGATTATCTTTTACTGATTTATTCCCTATCAGTGCGTCATTTCGGAATACAAACCCGATTTTTCTTCCAAAAAATCTTTTTTTGCTTTTGTCCCTTC
>CAYFWG010000125.1:0-3253 GCA_964346775.1 uncultured Mogibacterium sp. | reverse complement strand
GGTCATAATCCGTTCTTGATGCAACTCCCCACAGTTCTCCCCATCCAAACGGATAGAGATATTCTATATCGGTTGTCGCGTTGCTGTAATGTGAAAGTTCCTCTTGAGTGTGGTCTCTCAGTCTTGTGTATTCTTCTTTGAGTCCGAGAGATTTTAGGAAATCTGCACAATAGTCCTTCCAGTACGCAAACCATTCAAGTTCTGTTCCTGGCTTGCAGAAGAATTCGAGCTCCATCTGTTCAAATTCTCTTACTCGGAAGATAAAGTTTCCTGGTGTAATCTCATTACGGAAGGATTTTCCGACCTGAGCAATACCGAATGGAACCTTTCTTCTCGATGATCTTTGAACGTTTTTGAAGTTTACGAATATTCCTTGAGCTGTTTCCGGTCTCATGTATATTTCGTTTTGCGAGTCCGAAGTAACACCCTGATAAGTCTTGAACATCAGATTGAACTGTCTTATTCCTGTGAAATCAGACTTTCCGCAAGATGGACATTTAATCTCATGCTCTTTGATGAATTCCTCCATCTTTTCTTTCGACCATCCGTCTACGATTTCTTCGATTCCCTGCTCTTCAAAGTACTCTTCGATTATTTTGTCGGCTCTATATCTTGTATTACAGCCCTTGCAATCAATCAGAGGATCGCTGAATCCGCCTACGTGTCCTGAAGCAACCCATGTCTGAGGGTTCATGAGAATAGCAGCATCCAAGCCTACATTATATCTCGACTCTTGTACGAACTTGCGTCTCCAAGCATCTTTGATATTGTTTTTGAGTTCCACACCGAGAGGTCCAAAATCCCATGTATTTGCAAGCCCGCCGTATATATCCGATCCCGGAAATATATATCCTCTGTTCTTGCACAGTGCTATCAGCTTCTCCATGGTAACGACTCTATCCGTCTGAGGAATATCCATTTTATCGATTGCCATTTAATAACTCTCCTTGTTTTTCAAGTACTTGCTGTTTTGTCTAATTCGTTTATGTCTTATTTTTAATTGCTTAATTACTTGTCTTTTTTATCTGTATCGATACCAAGATCTTCAGCTTTTTTCTCAACTTTATCGCTGATGTCTTCGACCTTATCGCCGATTTCCTCAGCCTTAGCCTCAACCTTGTCACCAAAGTCTTCAACCTTATCGCTGATATCCTCTACCTTGTCTTGGACTTCGTCTATTTTGTCTGAAGCTTGTTTTGCCGCGTTTTTGAAAACCTCGAGAGCTTCCTTTGCAGCTTTCTCAACAGAATCTTTGATTGCGTCGACTTTTCCGTCTTCGTTGACTTTGTCTACCGCCTTGTTAAATGCCGACAATCCATCTTCAACTATATCTTGAATCTTGTCTGTAGCTTTGGTTGCGTAATCACCGAGTTTATCCAGGGTTTCTCCATCATTGTCAATCTTGTCAGCGATGTCTTGAACCTTATCTGTAACTTTATTAATCCCTTTCATAGCTGTTCCCTTAACCTTTCCGTAAGCGCTTACAACCTTACCGTTAATGTCAACGACCTGTTCCTTATCATCTACAAACTGGATATCGCACTGAGTTCCAAGAGCGGCAACAATTCCGAGGATAACACCCCATGGAACCAGTACAGCTCCTACTACGCCTGCAGTTAACGGGAAGTTAACATATGTCGTTCCGTTCTTGCTCACAATAAGTCTGCTTACATTTCCCTTTGCGATAATCTCTTTAATCTTATCGAATGTCGGGTTATCCTTAAGTGTAGATTCGTCTGGTTCTTCAACCTTTTTGTTCATTTTCTCCTCAATATCGATAATAGCGTCTACAACACTTCCCTCCGCTCTTTCAAGCGCTTCCTTGGATTCTGCATATGTTGCACCGGTTCTTTCTTTGACAAGTTCAATCTTTTCTAAATTGATTTCCATTGCCTACCTCCATTCTATATCACCTTTGAATATATCTAAATCGAGATAACGCTTGATATATTCAGCTAAAATATTCTTAATCATTTCTGAAACTTCGGGTTTCAGCTGTAGTTTTTCGAATGTCTCAAATGGCTTTGAATTAAAATATTGAAACACTTCTATTATATCGAATGACGGGTCGTAAATCAACGCAGAACCCGTTGATGCTTCCGCTTTTTGACAGTCTTCACAGATAATTCCGCCTGATGTGACGGAAAACTGTTTGATTCTATTCCTATCTCCTTTGCCAAAATCCGCCAAGGACTTGCCACAGTTGACACAGGATTCGATTTCGGGCATTATTCCCTGCATTTTCATCGTCTTAATAATGAAAGCAAACAGAAGGGTTTGATAGCTTCCGTTTGCTTTAATAATGCTTTCAAGAAAATCGATTACCAGATCAAATAGCATTGGCCTCGGCTGTTCTTCCTGGGTTATTCCGTCGACATAATCGAGCATTTGAGATGCTACGATAAATCGGTCGAAATCCTCTCCAATTGCGTAGTAGCTTTTCTTAACGCTTGCAGAATCGATATTAAAATAATCTCTTCCTTTGAAAATCTGATACTCTGCATAAGTAAAAGGTCTCAATGCCAAAGCGGACTTCCCTTTAGTTTTCTCGTTGATAGAAGTTCCGGCGCTTATCTTGCCGTATGTTTTACTAAAGGCGACTATCATCCTCCTGTTATTCGCAATTTTGCGCTGTTTTAGCACGATTCCATCGGTGTAAATGATCATTTATTCATCCTTATAGCCCCAGCTCTTAATTGTGCGCTCTGATTCTCTCCAGTTTTCTTTAATTTTGACCCAAAGGCTCAGGAATACCTTTCGTCCGAGAAGTTCTTCTATATCGAGTCTGGCGGCCTTTCCTACACCCTTGAGCTTTCTTCCACCCTTACCGATGATGATCGCTTTGTGCGATTTCTTCTCACAATAAATCACTGCACCGATATCGGTGATATTTTTCTTGTCCTCATATGACTCTATCTCAACGTAGACACCGTGAGGAACCTCTTCATTCAAAGTCATCAGGAGCTTTTCCCTTATTATCTCGCTTACGATAAATCTTATAGGATCATCTGTTGAGATATCATCGGGATAGAACATCGGACCTTCCTGCATATATCCAGACAGCCTCTTCAGGAGCATTTCAACATTGTCGCCTTTGAGTGCCGAAAGTCCGTAAATATCGTCGAACAAACCCGTCTCCTGGTATTTATTATATAGAGCAAGGTATTCTTCTGGCCCCATCATGTCCATCTTATTAATTGCAACAATCTTAGGTGCATCGGTTTCCTTCAGCATGTCGATCAATGCCTGGTCA
>CAYFWG010000124.1:1241-3264 GCA_964346775.1 uncultured Mogibacterium sp. | reverse complement strand
GAAACAATTACTAAGATGGAACTCATGCGGATCCTGAACGAGAATGCTCCCAAGGATGAGAGCAACAGATTTCAGCAGCTCACGATCACAAAGAAAAAGCTTCAGGAATACTTCCCGACATTTTATACCAAGTCGCAAATGGAGAAGGTGTTGTTCTCTTTACTTGAAGAGTGGAGGGAGAAAAATTCTGGAAAAGAGGCATAATTTAATATGAGCCAGGAGTAAGCTCCTGGCTCAGCACCTTAAGAATTCTCATTAACAGCATTAATCCTTTTGAAAGTTGAATTTATTCCTTAGTCTTTTTTGTAGTGATCAGTTCCACATAATTGTTTATTATATCGATTATTTGCTGCGATATCTTTTCGTGCTCTGCATGATAAACATACTCAATAGATTTGATCTCGACAAAATGTGAACTGATAATCCTTATTAAGCAATCATATTGCTCTTGATCGGATAAGCTTTTGAAATTTGGATATTCTTGCAATATAAAATTCTTACCATCCTGATTGAAGTTTTTGTTGAAGTATGAAGTAAAGTCTTGGGGCTTCGGGAAACAGGCGCGCAATTCTTTTTCCATTTCTGTACTGTTGATACAGGCTGAGAAAGCTGCCTTCTCAATCATGGATATATAGGCTTTGTTGATCGCTGTAATAAGATTTTTTGGGAAGACACGTTCCCATGCTTTTTCAACATTATTGGTTATTCCTATTTGAGATATGGTACTTTCAAGGTTATTCTCTGTAAGTTGTTCTACAAAAAAATCAAAGAATTGGTGGATGTGAGGGTTGCGATTAAGCAGGTTTATAGTATTGTCTGACAAGCCATAGTTCTTCTTATGATCGCAAGTGATAGTGGAATATCCGAGAAAATAATTCGGTGAAACTCCGAAGTGGTCGCATATTGTACATAACTGTTCAATATCCGGAAGGCTGGCCGTATTCTTTGTTTCATATTTAGCAATAGTCTGGCGTGATACTCCGAGCAATTCGGAAATAGATTGCTGACTGGCATTATCTTGTGTCCTAAGTTGTCCGAGCCTTTCACGAAATATTGTTACAGCACCACTATCGTTAATCTCTCTTTTGTCCGAAATATCTGTTGTTTTAGTCTTTATGTTAATCATAATTGACATATACCTCTGAAAAATACCACAACATGTAAACTTAATGTTATTTCACTTTAACATAAATGGAGGTATAATTCAATCATCAACATTGTGTTCCGAACCATTACAAGTAAAGGAGAGAGATTTTATGAATTATTATGTTCCATTTAGAAACTATTTTGAGCCACTTATGGAGGCGGCTTGCCCTAAAACAGACGCTCTGATAAGAAGCGGATTTCAACAGAGCTCAGGGGGATACATTGAATATGCTAAAAGATGTGGGATGGATGTAGATTATAAGATGGGCTTGCCGAAACAGGGATGGCATTTTATACGGTCATACCTTGATCGTACCCAGCCTGAAAAAGCTCGTATTGAAAACGTTGTTTGCGGCGAGTTGATCTACTGGTTAGCGGAGGTTTCAAATGCACTTACGGAGGAAGAGCTTGATGATCTGGCAATAGAGGTTCGCTCTTTAGATCGAAGAAATAACAAGGCTGCATAGGAGGGGATGAGATGACAAAAAACGAAGCAAAAAAGAGATTTATTGAATATTTGACGACAGAACACATATCTTACAACATGCTCAATGAAACCGGGAAAGTGGCTCCTTTGGAGGATATTGATACAATATATCTGTCGTGCAATATTGAAGATGTGATTGGCGGCAGGATTGAAACATCCGTAAGATTCATGGAAGAACACTGCTATTGTCAGTCTTACTTTTGCCAGCCAGTGGCCGTTACGGAGGAGAAGACTATTAAAGCGGCGCGTATGGTCAATTATATGAATCTCCACCTTGCTTGGGATTGTAATACATTGTTTGAGCATAATTATTTCTATAACGAGGAAGATGGCGATATATTTAACGGCTGCTTGATCCGATATGAACTATTAGATACATATTTTTATGAG
>CAYFWG010000124.1:0-1231 GCA_964346775.1 uncultured Mogibacterium sp. | reverse complement strand
ATATCTTAAATTTTAGTGTCCAGCAGATAGCAGATGTTTGCATACCAGTAATCTTTTACCTTGAAGGTAAATTTACATATGAAGATTTCAAGGATTATCTTCGGACTAATATAATTGGAAAGTAGGAAGGTGATGGAATGATTAAAACTCTGACAATGGTTATTGGTGGTACTGCTACCGGAAAGAGCACATTCATCAAAAAACACTATTCGGATCAGATGGGAGTTTGTTGTTTAAATGTCTGGGATTACCAGGAGCGTGCATATAAGGAAGCTGGTTATTTAGAATCAATCCCATTTGGAGCAAGTTTTAGATGTCTCATGAAGGCAAATAACGAGCTCCTTCAAGATGTGATAGAGAAATTGAAAGAGGGCGATGTGGTCATAGAGCAAACTTTCTTCAAAGCAAAAAGAAGAATTGCTTACATTGATGCTGTCAAAGAACAATATCCAGATGTTCAGATAGTCGTATATGTTATGAGTCCGGATGATGTTCTTTGGAAAACGAATTGTGAAAAGAGGAAGCTTGAATCTGAATTCAAAAATTATAAAAGACAGATTGAGGAAGATTTCGAATTCCCTAATCCTGCAGAGGGCTTTGATGCAATATATACCGTTCATGACGATGAGATTGTTTTGAGGATGGATTCTCCGCTTTTAGACATCGTGAAGAGAGCTAAAGAGGAGCTTGTCAAAGAATCTGAGCGTATTTTGAGAGAGGATAATGCAAAACAAAAGAGGAAAGAACTTCTTGAAAGTATGAAAACGAGGCCATTCTGGCATTATTGCGAAGTCTGTGGAAAGAAAGAGTATCTGACAGCCCAGGAAGCTTATGACAGCGGATGGGATTATCCGCCAAGCTTTGGTTCATTTGGAATGTTAAGCCAACGAAAGTGCGGTGATTGTGGGATAGATACGACCTTGTGGTGGAAAATAACAACAACTCAGAAATTACCGATAGTATTTGAAGAGTCTTTGTCGGAACCAGAACTAAGAACTTGGAGGCGGATAAAAGCAGAACCGGAAAGTTTGTTGGAAGAAGAGGATACCAAGAAGAATGGCTGAATTGATAGAGCAGCCACTGTTATAGGTGGCTGTTTCTTTTTGCCTTGACATGTAGTCATTGACTACAATATAATATAGACACAGATATACGCATTGACTACACTAAGGAGGTGCCTATGAAGAAGGAAATATATAACCTCGAAGGAATCGAGATTGAAGTAGAAAAG
>CAYFWG010000123.1:0-3274 GCA_964346775.1 uncultured Mogibacterium sp. | reverse complement strand
ATCGGAAAGCAACTTAAGTATGGTTTGGATATCAACGGTGGAGTATATGTTCTCCTCGAGGCCGATACCAAGGCAACAGGAACTGAGCTTACCCAGATTATGAACCAAACCAAGACAGTTCTTGAAAACAGGGTCAACGCTATGGGAATAAGCGAAGCGACCGTATCCATCGAAGGAAATAAGAGAATCCGTGTCGAAATGCCAGGTGTAGAGAATGCTGAAGAAGCCATCTCTCAAATAGGTCGTACTGCACAGCTAAGATTCTACTTGGCAAATGGCGATATGGCTCTTACAGGTGACGGAGTTAAAGATTCTCAGATCAGTACTGACTCCGAACATGGTGGATATAAGATTACAATCGACTTCACAGCAAAGGGAAGCGATCTTTTTGCTGAAGCAACAGGTAAGGCTGCTACAGGTGAAGTTCCTTCAACAATTCAAGATGAAAATGGAGCACCAGTAAGTCCTCAGGCAATCGTTATAGCTCTTGACAATGAAGTCATTTCAGCCCCGACCGTACAGGAAAAGATCAGTTCAAGATCTTGTGAAATTACTACAGTTGGAGGTTTTTCAGAAAAACAGGCTTCTTCTCTTTCCGCTCTTATCAGGGGAGGTGCTTTGCCTGCAAATCTGACAGAAGTAAATTCATCAGTTCAAACGGCAACTATAGGTGCTAACGCTCTTAAGACAAGTGTTATCGCTGGAATAATAGGCGTTGCTATAGTTTTGGTACTTATGCTTATTGTCTACGGATTGCTCGGTCTTGTTGCAGATATAGCTCTTCTTTTATACATACAGATAGTTTTGTGGACAATGGTAGGATTCGGATCTGTTCTGAGTCTTCCGGGAATAGCCGGTATCATACTTTCGATAGGTATGGCTGTCGATTCCAACGTAATTATTTTCACTAGAATAAGGGAGGAAATCAGCAAAGGAAAGTCTGTCCGTGTAGCAGTAGATACAGGATATCAGGCTGCACTTTCAACCGTAATCGACTCTCAAACAACTACACTAATCGCAGCTTTCGTCCTTTATATTTTCGGTACAACAGCTATTAAAGGCTTTGCTCTCACACTCATGATCGGTACTGTTGTGAGCATCTTGACTGCTGTATTTATTACACAAATCTTCATCGGCTTACTTGCTGAAAGCAAGACTTTCTCAAAGAATTCTGTCTTTGGAATGAAAGAGGACGGATCTCCAAGGATTGGATTGCGTCCTAATATCAAGTTTATGAAGAAAAGAAAGATCTTCTATTCAATCAGTGCACTTATTATTGCATCTGGTCTTTTATTTGGAGCCGTTAAGGGATACAACTACGGTATTGATTTTACCGGAGGAACAATGCTCCAAATGGAAATGGGTAAGAAGGTAGACATCGAAGAGTTCAAGGATTCTATTTCTAAATACGACCTCAATCCGACTGTAGTCTATGCTGGAAAAGGTAATACACAGGTCGTTATTAAGACAATTAAAGCTCTAAAGAACGACGACAGAAATGATGTTATAAAGACAATTGAAGATAAGTATGGACTTGATAAGAAGGCGGTAATTGCGTCAGAGCAATTCGGCCCTACAGTTGGAAAGAACCTAAAATCCAACGCGATTAAATCCCTTATGATTGCCGCAATCTGTATGCTTATATACATAAGATTCAGATTTAGAACATGGAAATTCGGTGTTGCCGCAATCGCAGGACTCGCACATGACATATTAATTACGCTTGCTATGTATGCATTCTTCGGCATTCCGATAAACAATCCGTTTATTGCAGGTATTTTGACTGTAGTCGGTTACTCGATAAACGATACTATTGTAATATTCGACAGGATCAGAGAGAACATGAGGTTCTTCAAGCGTAAACAAAAGGAAGAACTGCTAGATTCCAGTATTAATCAAACTCTTTCAAGGTCCTTGATGACATCTTTAACTACATTGATTGTTATCGTTCCACTATACATAATGGCTGGTACAGAGCTTCGAGCCTTCCTAATACCTCTGATCATCGGTATTATTTCAGGAACGTATTCATCTATATTCCTTTGCAGTCCGGTCTACTACGACCTTACTAAGAAAGATGATGTTTCTAGATACGAGGAACATAGGGCAAAAACTCAAAAGAAACGAATTAACGACGGAATTGTAAGATAAATCACTTCCAAATTATAAGAATTTGGATCGCTAATATAACAAGGCATAACACAATATGACAACAACTGAAACACCTAATTTGACAACAGAAAAATTTATCAGCGAGATTAGTGCTATAAATCCAAAGTACAATGATTCCACAATCATTAAAGCTTATGAGATTGCATATGATCTCCATAAGAACCAGATGAGGAAGAGCGGCGAGCCGTATATCATTCATCCTGTTGCTGTTGCAAAAATTTTGGCTAATTTCGGTGTTGATAACGAAACTATCGTTGCTGGTCTTCTCCACGACTCTGTGGAAGACACATCTTATACTAGAGAAGACCTTGTCAATGAATTTGACGACAAAATAGCCTCACTCGTTGAAGGTGTTACCAAACTCGGAAACATCTCATACGACTCAACAGAAGCTATTCAAGCGGAGAATTTCCGCAAGATGTTTTTGGCTATGTCCAAGGATATCAGAGTTCTGATCATTAAGCTTGCAGATAGGCTTCACAACATGAGAACTCTCGAGTACATGCCGAAGGACAAGAGAAAGACAAAAGCTCTTGAAACATTGGAAATATATGCACCTTTGGCTGGAAGACTCGGTATATTCAGCATCAAATTTGAACTTGAGGATCTTGCACTTAAATTCCTTCATCCGATCGAGTATAAGAAATTAATGGATGAAATTGAAAAAAAGAAAGCTTCTTACGAGAAGAATATAGATTCTCTGACTTCAGAAATATCTTCGATGCTAAATGCTGCCGGTATCCAGCACGACGTAAAGGGTAGGCACAAACACATTTACAGCATCTATCGCAAGATGGTGCTTCAGAACAAACAAATCGATGAAATCTTTGACCTCCTTGCAGTAAGAGTTCTTGTTGCAAATGTTAAAGATTGTTATGCAGTTCTTGGTCTTGTCCATTCCAAATGGAAACCTATTCCAGGAAGATTCAAGGACTATATTGCGATGCCTAAGCCTAATATGTACCAGTCTCTACATACAACAGTAATAGGAGACAAGGGTGAGCCTTTTGAGATCCAAATAAGAACTTACGAAATGCATAGAGTCGCAGAATACGGTATCGCAGCACACTGGAAATACAAAGAGGCCTCCGATGGCAAAAAG
>CAYFWG010000122.1:0-3284 GCA_964346775.1 uncultured Mogibacterium sp. | reverse complement strand
ATCTACTGGCATGCCTCGTCCGTCATCCTGAACGATTATCGAATTATCGGTTTCTATTGAGATTGTGATGTTCTTACAATATCCCGCAAGAGCCTCATCGACAGAGTTGTCTACAATCTCATATACCAAATGATGCAGTCCCGAAGAACCGGTACTTCCGATATACATACCTGGTCTCATTCGAACAGGTTTTAATCCCTCTAAGACCTCAATTTGACTGGCACCATATTCTTGTTTTTCTTTCATTCTGCTATTCCTTCTCTTGTTTTTTCAGACGTTTTGATTATATTTTGCAGTAATCTGAACTTCAGGATTTCTTGCAAAAAAAATTTCGCCTTCATTGTTTAACGTCGATATTTTACCATATAAGCGATTTTTATGCAATAAAACAACAGTATATTGTGTTTTTTGAAAAAGTCTCTCAAATCGCAAAATTTTGCGTTTTATGCACAATATGCTGTTTTTGTGTCGTTTTTGTCCTATTTTAATCAGTACTTATCCACTCTAGTAATCGAACCTTCTTCTACTCTCAGAAGGGTTCCACCCTCGAGATCCCTTATTACATTGTCATTGATTTCCGCAGAAGTAATAAAAAGCTGAACGTCGTCGATTTCGCTCACAAGAAATCTCTGCCTGTCCAAATCGAGTTCCGACAAAACATCGTCGAGCAAGAGTATCGGGCTTTCATCTAGGATGGCTTTCGCCATTCTGATCTCGGCGAGCTTCAGTGCGAGAGCTATCGTCCTTTGCTGACCTTGAGATCCGTATTTCTTTGCATCTTTTCCATTAATATAGAACTCGAGGTCATCCCTATGCGGCCCTATCGTTGCACTCCCGGCATAAATATCTTTTTCTCTTCTGTGATAAATCTGCTTATACAGAATTTCCCTTCCCTCAGGAGCCGTTACATAATCGCAGGTCGTCTTATACTCTATGCGGAGTTTTTCTCGATCACCCGAAATCTTCCTAACAATTTCTTCGGCCTCTGCAGAAAGCATTTCGACAAATTCCTTTCTATATCTTATTATCTCGTATGCCGTATCTGCGAGCTTGCGGTCGTATATATCGAGCATCTCCTCGTTGAACTTCCTGCTGTTATCAAATCTATTCTCGGTAGCTGAGGAAGTTTCGTTCGCCCCTAACATATCGTTGAGGTAGAGGTTGTCCGCTCTTGTGAATGTCTTCTTGCTTACATTGAAATAACCCTTGAGCAAAGCGTTCTTCTGTCTCAGAGTCTCGGTGTATTCCTTAAATATCTCATAATATCTCGGACGTATCTGCGAGATTTCGCTATTGATAAAACTCCTCCGCTTATCCGGACTATCTTTGATAATGCGTAGGTCATCCGGGGAGAAGATAATTACAACAACTGTGTTAAGAAGCTCGGAAACTCTTCTGATAACCTTCCCGTCTTTTTTTATCATCTTCTTTCCATCGGAACGTATGGTAATGCTGATGTTTTTCTCGAGCTCATCGCTGAGGACATCTATAACAATTCTGCCCTGCTTCTCTCCGAAGGCAACCATCTCTGCTGCGTTATTTGTTCGAAAGGATTTGGCAAAAGCCGACATGTAAATCGCCTCTATAAGGTTTGTCTTTCCTTGGGCATTTTCTCCGACTATAATATTGCGCCTCTCGTCCGGGGCAATCTCCATATTTTCGTAATTTCTGAAATTTTCGAGAATTATTCTTTCGATTCTCATTGCCTAACGCTCCTTAAAAAATTATGTCTAATTTATAACACAATATATGTTTATTATACCCCAAAATTATTCCAATATGGTATAATATCTGTACTTATAATGTCGAATATTAGATATCGCATCTATTAATCAAAATACCGGCGATTGGAGACAAATTATGAACAACAAAAAAGGTGGAATGGGAGCAAAATTCGTATTAGTCTTGATACTTATGCTTGCTTCAGCGGTCGGCGGAGCCTTCGCATATAGGGCTATCGACGGTAAGATGGCAGTTAGAGAAGGAAATAAAGTAATCGAGAGAGTTGATGTGTCGGATTACGATTCTCTTGACTCGGGTACTATTCAGGAATATATCGATACAGCGAAGAAGGATCTTGAATCCGCTAAGTCCCGTAAAGAAGTATATGAAATCCTCTTTGACTTTAACGACGATGTTTCTAAAGTCCTTACTTCGACTCAGAAGGAACTTAAGGCAGCAAGAGAAGCTGCAAATCAAGCAGCCGGTTTGAAAGAAGAAGAACAAAAGGAAGAGGAGAAATCCAAGACCAACCTCTTCAGCGGTCTGCTCAGAGATGACAACGCTTCTACTGACAACAACGACACGGACGCTTTCAGATAGATATAATCTGCATTTTGGTAGACTATATATAAATTCGTTATTACAATTTAAGTTAATGCCGATACCCTTACGGACGGAGGAAAGTTATGAAGAAAAAAAGTGTGTTTAGTATTCTTGCAATATCAGTTCTGCTTATCAGTATGTTATTGACAAGCTGTGGTCCTAAGACTCTCGAGTCCTACGTTGAAGGAGACAAAGACCTTAAGAAACAGATTGATCAAATCAGTGCAACGACCGAAGGTCTCACTGTTGAAATCAAAGGTAATGATGTTATTTATACATATGACCTTGCTTCTCTTGGTGTTTCCGGTGACCTTGTTAAAGGACAAGAAATGAAGAAATCCCTCGAAGATGCTTTGGCAGGCCAGGCTTCAACATTTGAAGGCATCGTTACTACACTCGAAAAAGAAACAAAAATCGACTCAATTAAACTTATTGTTAACTACACTTACGAAAAAGATACTGTCGTAACAAAAACATTTGAGAATTAATGAAAATATCGTGAATCATCGATGATTCACGATTAGTAAACTCAAGCCTGTGTAAAGCCATCGCTTATGCAGGCTTTTTTCTTAGTATTTTCTTGCTGTCTTGGTTAACACAGAATTGAATCTGAAATCTTATAGTATCTACTATCTAACCACTATGATCTTTCTTTTCCTGCGATCTAACTTATCCCACAATCTGTCCAACTCCATCCAGTATTATCTTAGGATTGTACGCGAAGTTTTCTACTGTTTGTCTAGTTGATACGCCCGATAGAACCAAAACCGTATATAGACCCGATTCGATGCCCGCGATAATGTCGGTATCCATTCTGTCGCCTATCATGACTGCTTCGGACGAGTGAACGCCCAGCATTTCGAGACCAGTTCTCATCATCAATGGATTAGGTTTTCCGACATAATACGCCTGCTTTCCCGTAGTAGCTTCAATCGGTGCAACCAAAGCTCTACAGGCCG
>CAYFWG010000121.1:272-3306 GCA_964346775.1 uncultured Mogibacterium sp. | reverse complement strand
AAGATTCTTCAACGATTTCGAGAGGACCTCTTTAATGGATGCATGGAGGAAGAGGGGTATTAAAGACAATACAGTTGATACGACTCAGACGAAGATAGAAATAGATGACTCCAACAACAAACCTAACGATTCCAACGATAAACCTGAGGATTCCAACGACAAACCTTGACATCGTTAAGATATATGTGGTAGACTATCTGACGGTTAACCGCCCGAAGCGGGTTTTTAAGCATAGCACCTAAGCTTCGGCGAGTCTGGTTTTAGGAGGAGAATTAAATTATGTATGCAATTATTAAAGCAGGTGGTAAGCAGTACAAAGTCCAGAACGGCGACGAGTTCAGAATCGAGAAGATCGACGCAAAGGCAGGAGACAATATTGTCTTTGATGAAGTCGTAGCTGTAGGTGGAGATAAGCTTATCGTAGGCAAGCCTCTTGTTGAAGGATATTCAGTATATGCTGAAGTTCTTGGACAGGGTAAGGCAGACAAAGTAGTTACTTATAGGTATTTGTCTAAGAAAGATAGTAGAAGAAAATACGGACACAGACAGCCATATACTCTGGTTAAAATTACAGAAATCGGCGAGTCCGGAAAGAAAGTTGAAAAATCTGTTTCTGCTGTAGAAGTAGAAAAGACAGAAAGTGAAGTAACAGCTAACGCATCAATGAAGAAAGATGAACTTCTTTCGATTGCTAAAGATATGGGCATCGAAGTATCAGCAAAGGCTACTAAAGCCGACATACTCGCTGTTATAGAAGCAAAGTAGTTAAGGAAGAGGAGGTATTTAGATGTCAAGTAAAAAGGGAGTAGGTAGTTCCAAGAACGGTAGAGATTCTGAGGCGAAACGTCTTGGACTCAAAGTAGGCGCAGGTGAATTCGTAAGTGCCGGAAGCATTATCATGAGACAGAGAGGCACTAAGCTTCATCCAGGAAACAACGTAGGCAAGGGTGGAGATGACACTCTGTTTGCAAAGGTTGACGGAAATGTCAAGTTTGAAAGATATGATAAGAAGAGAAAGAAAGTAAGCGTTTACGAAAAGGAAGCATAAACTTATGGCCCCTACGATGTAGGGGTTTTTCTTACGGAGAAAAAAATGTTTGTAGATAAAGCGGAGATAATAATTGTCTCAGGTAAAGGCGGAGATGGTGCTGCAACCTTCCGTCGTGAAGCCTATGTCCCGGATGGAGGTCCGGATGGTGGAGACGGTGGAAATGGCGGAAATGTCATTTTTATTGCCGATAACAACTTGAGGACTTTGATGGACTTCAAGTACAAAAGAAAATATAAGGCTGAAAATGGCCAGAACGGAACGAAGAGAAAAAGATTCGGAAAGATGGGAGGAGATCTGTATATCAGAGTTCCTGTCGGAACGATGGTGATCGATAAAGAAACTGGATTTCTTATGAAAGACCTTTCCCACGAGGGAGATACCTTGGTTGCCGCTAAAGGTGGCAAGGGTGGAAAGGGAAATGTTCACTTCAAAAGTAGCATAAGACAGGCGCCTCATTTTGCCGAAGCTGGCGGAGAGGGCAAAGAAAGACAGGTCGTTCTTGAGCTGAAGCTTATCGCAGATGTAGGACTTCTAGGATTTCCAAATGTAGGAAAATCGACTCTTTTGTCCGTATGCACGAGCGCAAGGCCGAAGATTGCTGGATATCATTTTACGACAATCGATCCGAATCTTGGAGTTGTAGAATTCCACCACACAAGCTTTGTAATGGCTGATATTGCAGGCATTATTGAAGGTGCATCCGATGGCGCAGGCCTGGGATTTAAGTTCTTAAAACACATAGAGAGAACCAAGGTACTTATTCATGTAATCGATGTATCCGGCTCTGAAGACAGAGATCCTATCGAAGATTACAAGAAAATTAATTCCGAGCTTGAAAGATATAATCCTAAGCTAATGGAAAAACCTCAAGTTATTGCTGCAAATAAAATCGATATAGTTTCCGATGAAGAGAAGCTGGAAGAATTTATCGAGTTTATGAAAAAAGAAGGAAGAGAAGTATTTCTAATCAGTGCGGCTACTAACCAAGGTATTAAGGAATTAATGGAACATACATTACAGCTTCTCGAAAACTATTCTGAGCCAGAAGAAGAAAATCTTGAGATGTTCGATTTCGAAGCGGAAGACATCGATCCGGATTATAAGAAAATTATCGGTCATATTGACTCTGACGGCTCATATGTACTGGTAGGTAAAGAGTTGACAGAGATTTTGAAATCGACCAATTTTACAGATCCAGGCTCTTTCAGATATCTTTACAATTATATCGTTAAGCAGGGAGGTATTAAGCTTCTTAAGTCCATGGGACTGCAGGAGGGCGATATAGTTAAGATCGAAGACTTTGAATTTGAGTATACTGATGACTAAATTTAAGAGACACTTTTTTAAAAAGTGTCTCTTTTTTTGATATTTTAGAAACGAATTCACACATATCCTAAATGATAGATTATAAATAAATCGATTTTTTATTTAAATTCTGTAATTTAGGGTTCTTTTTTTGTATTAAATGGTATCTTCTTTGTAAATTATGGATTTTTTTAAAAAATGAACCTCAAGATTTATATTTATATAAGCATTAGATTGGGGGGATTTTCATGAAAGCAGATATAATAAATGTTATTAAATCAAATTTGAGTAAAATAACAGGAAATAAAAAGCTTCTGTATAAGATTCTTTTGATAATTATTATATTAATTCTCGCTCTTATGGTGAGAGCGAAAAATTCATCCGCGAAGGAGGTGAAGGTCGATGTAAGTGATAGTAACCTCACAAGTCGGGAAATGTATGTAGATATTGGCGGCGCCGTAAAGAGTCCAGGTGTATATAAGGTCAAAGAAGATACAAGGCTGTATGAGGTTATAGATATGGCAGGCGGTCTCAATGAGCAGGCTGACTTAAATACGATAAATCAAGCGGCTTTTGTAGAAGACGGACAGAAAATAATAGTCCCGGTCGTCGGCGAGAACCAAACATCTAATGAAGACGTTTCCGAACAAAATAAAATATCGAAAAACAAATCAGGAA
>CAYFWG010000121.1:0-262 GCA_964346775.1 uncultured Mogibacterium sp. | reverse complement strand
CTGAAGAAGAATTAAAAACGCTTAGTGGAATTGGAGATGTAATAGCTGAAAGAATAATTGAGCATCGAAGTAACTCCTCTTTTAAAAGCAAAGAGGACATTATGTCGGTTAAAGGAATTGGTAATGCCATTTACGAAAAATTAGAAAACCAGATTACTGTATGAAAAAGGAGGTGAGATTAGTGAATCCACCAACACCAAAATATACAATCGATGCCTTGACTAGACAGCTTAATTCTTTGGTTACATTAATGAGCGTAATT
>CAYFWG010000120.1:0-3333 GCA_964346775.1 uncultured Mogibacterium sp. | reverse complement strand
ACCCGTCCCCACAGGCGTATAAGTTAAATGCGCAAACAGCCGGAGTGTCTCCCGGTTGTTTTTTTATCCAAAAATATCAATTAGCGGCATAATATAGCCGGAAAACAAGGATTAATTCCCGCTTTGCTTTTTTTTATTGCCGATGTCATTTATAATATAGAAGTAAAATTATTATTTTAGAGGTGAAAATGAGCTACTTAGAACAAATAAGAAACTTCAGCATTATTGCCCATATAGATCACGGCAAGTCCACTCTCGCAGACCGTCTTATCGAGAAGACAGGACTTGTTGACAAAAGAGATATGAAAGAACAATATCTCGACAATATGGATATAGAGCGTGAAAGAGGAATTACAATCAAGCTTCAAACTACGAGGCTTAGTTATAAAGCATCAAATGGCAAAGACTATATTCTTAATTTAATAGACACACCAGGACATGTCGACTTCAACTACGAGGTTTCCCGTTCATTGGCGGCATGCGACGGTGCTGTATTGGTCGTGGATGCAACTCAGGGTGTAGAGGCTCAAACTCTGGGGAATGTATACCTTGCTCTCGATGAAGACTTAGAGATTCTGCCTGTTCTCAACAAGATGGATCTTGATTCTGCAAGACCAGAAGAGGTAAAGGAAGAAATAGAAGATGTGATCGGACTCGATGCATCGGAAGCTCCAGCAATATCGGCCAAAACAGGCATGGGTATCGAAGATATGCTTGAGAAACTGATAGAAGTAATACCTCCGCCTCAAGGAGATCCAGAGGGCAAACTCAAGGCGCTTATTTTCGACTCATATTACGACACATACAAGGGTGTTGTTATTTATACGAGGATATTCGACGGAAAAATCGCAAAAGGCGATATTATCAAAATGATGAATACAGGGAAGAACTACGAAGTAACAGAAGTAGGTTATTGTATTCCAGGCATGCTTCCTGCAGATGAGTTAAAAGCAGGAGAGGTAGGTTATATATCTGGAAGCATCAAGCAGGTAGCCGATGCAAGAGTCGGAGATACGATTACACTTGCGAGCAATCCGACCGAGAAAGCTTTGAAGGGATACAAGAAAGCTCAGTCCATGGTTTATTGCGGAATTTTCCCAGCAGAAGGAGAAAAATACGAAAACGTCAAGGATGCCCTCGAAAAACTTCAGGTAAACGATGCGGCTTTCAATTTTGAACCAGAGAACTCGGCAGCTTTGGGCTTCGGCTATAGGTGCGGATTCCTTGGGCTTCTTCACATGGATGTAATAATAGAAAGACTTTCGAGGGAGTTTGACCTCGATGTAATAACGACACTGCCTTCGGTAGTCTACAAAGTCGTTATGAAAGACGGAAGCGTTTTGGATATACAGAATCCTTCGAATCTTCCTTCGCCTACTGAGATAGCAAGGATTGAGGAGCCTATCGTCAAGGCCGATATTATGACACCTAACGAATATGTCGGAAGCATTATGTCGCTTTGCCAAAGCAGAAGAGGCAAGATGATTCACATGGAATACCTAACCAAGACCAGGGTACAGCTTCACTATGAGATTCCACTTAATGAAGTAATATACGACTTCTTCGATGCGCTGAAGTCGAGGACCAAAGGATACGCTTCCCTCGATTATGACTTCCTCAGATACGAACCGTCCAAGCTCGTCAAACTCGACATTCTTCTGAACAGGGAACTCATCGACGCTCTCAGTGTCATCGTTCCAGAAGAGCAGGCGGCATATAAGGGAAGAGGAATTTGCGAGAAACTCAAAGAAATAATTCCTCGTCATCAATTCGAAGTGCCTGTACAGGCGGCGATCGGGCAGAAGATAATCGCTCGAGAAACCGTAAGGGCGTACAGAAAAGACGTACTTGCGAAATGCTACGGCGGAGATATAAGCCGTAAGAAGAAGCTCCTCGAAAAGCAGAAAAAAGGAAAGAAGAGGATGCGCCAATTCGGGTCGGTTACGGTTCCACAAGAGGCATTTACGGAAGTCCTCAAGCTTGATGATGGGAAATAATTCGGAGAAAAGAAATCCATTTAATAATAATCTGGACAATATAAATCCAGGTATTTACATCCACATCCCTTTTTGCGTGAAAAAATGCAATTACTGTGCGTTTCTATCAGCAGCTTCTAACGAGGAAACACGGCTTGAATATGTGGACGCCCTTATTAAAGAGATAGATCTATACGTCGACGAGAAAGTGGACGAGAAAGCTGGAGAAAAAGCTGACGAGAAATATGAAGGGGTATTCGACAGCATATATTTCGGAGGAGGCACTCCGAGTCTTCTTCCTCCTGAGCAGATAGAAAGGATAATATCGGAGCTGAAAAAGGTTTTCAATATTACCAGTAGCGCAGAAATCACACTGGAAGCAAATCCAGGAACTTTGGGAAAAGATAATAAGGAAATTTCTCAAAATCTCTCGGGCTATATTAATGCAGGGGTAAACAGGCTTTCTTTCGGAGTTCAATCGATGGATAACGCAAGCCTTAAGAAGCTTGGAAGGATACATTCTTCGGAAGATGTTGTAAGGGATTATGAAATTGCGAGGTCGGTCGGATTTAAGAATATAAGCCTGGACTTAATTCTTTCGATTCCTATTATTAATGAGGAAGCGTCCTTAGGTATTTCGATAGATGACGTAAATAAAATAATTGATTTGGCACCTGAGCATATTTCGTGTTACAGCCTCCAGCTTGAAGAGGGGACTCCTTTCTATGAAATGGCTGAGAGAGGAATTCTCAAAGAAGTAAGCGATATTGAAGACAGAAAAACATACCATCAGGTGTGCGATATCCTGCACAAAGCAGGCTACGAACAATACGAGATAAGCAATTTTGCTCGCATATCTGACGGTGAAGAAGGAAAATATAGATCGAGGCACAATTCGAAATATTGGGATATGGCTGATTATGTAGGCCTTGGGCTCGGAGCGAGCGGGTTTCTTAAAGGCACAAGATACAAAAACACATCTTCCATGAAAGAATACATGAGCAAGGTGGATAGCGGAAAGAAACCGATCGAAGAGATTCACCAAAACACAGATCACGACAATATAAGCGAGGCTGTTTTTACGGGTCTGAGGAAGACCGAGGGCATCGAATATAAAGACATCGCACGCTTTGTCGAATCGCGAGAAAATAGCGAACCTGCAATCGCATTTTGGCAATACTATTCGGGTATACGAGAAGAACTTGAAGAATTTGAAAGAAACGGTTACGTTGAGATAACCGATGTCGGCATCAGGCTTACAGAATATGGAATAGATATCAGTAACAAGATAATGTCTTTGTTTGTATAGGAAAGGGAACTGTTATGAAGAAATATACTATGGCACTTGACCATGGAA
>CAYFWG010000119.1:0-3408 GCA_964346775.1 uncultured Mogibacterium sp. | reverse complement strand
GGCCTGATTTACTATGAGAAGGCTATTTTGAAACAGAGCCAAGCGTACGGAATTGAAGCCCAGCCGGTTTATTTTACCGAAGATGCACAGCAGATTGAGATTGAAGAAAAACTTGAAGAAATCAATTTGGACAAGTCTGTAAATGGCATTATTTTATTAAGACCTTTTTCTTCAAAAATTGACGAAGACAAATTGAATAATATGATTCATCCTTCTAAGGATATAGATGCAGTTACAGATGTTTCTATAGCTGGGCTATTCACAGGCAAGAAGGATATTTTTGTTCCATGTACGGCAAATTCGTGCATGGAATTTCTGAAGTATTACCAAATCCCGATAGAAGGAAAGAAGGTTACGATTATAGGCAGGAGCCTTACGGTAGGCAAACCTCTATCGGTTTTGATGCTTGCGGCTAATGCGACAGTGACTATTTGTCACTCGAGAACATCCAAAGAAGATCAGATTGCAGCTTGCAGAAATGCGGATATAGTCGTTCTTGCAACCGGTAAGGTCGAAGGATATGGAAGTGAATACTTCAAAAACGGTCAAATCGTTCTTGATGTAGGCACGGGAACCGGTAAAGACGGCAAGATGCATGGTGACCTCGACATTAGTGAGATTAAAGAATCAGACGATATCGATAATTTCACATACTCACCTGTTCCTGGTGGTATAGGTAGAGTTACGACCGCTTTATTGCTGAGAAATATTATCAAAGCGGCGGAAAAGCAAAAGGAGACTTAAATGGCATTCAGATATTATATAGCAGAGAGAGTTAGAGAAGTTATGCCCGAATATAAAGGCACGGATGAAGAACTCCAAGAAGCGATAGATGACATCAGTTTATTATACAATTCAGCAATAAAAGAACTCGAAACAAAGTTGCAAGTATTATCTGATGATTTTGACAAAAAACACGCTTATATGCCTATTCACCACATACAGTCAAGGCTCAAATCCTTCGAGAGCATACTTGAAAAAGGGATAAGATACGGAATAGAAGATCCTATTAATAACCTGGATACTTTGAGGAGGGAAATCCTCGATATAGCCGGAATAAGAGTAGTATGTAATTATGAGGAAGATTTATATACAATGTCCAATCTTCTTCTCAATCAGGAAGATATAGAGCTCGTTAGAATTAAAGATTACTGCAACAAACCGAAAGAAAGCGGTTACAGGAGTTTGCACGTTGTCGTCGCTGTGCCCGTCTACCTAGTAAACAGGAAGAAGATAGTCCCTGTAGAACTTCAATTTAGAAGTGTTGCAATGGACACTTGGGCAAGTTTGGAACACGAGCTTAGATATAAAAACAAAGGAGAACTTTCAGAAGATATCGTCACAGAACTCAAGGAGTGCGCACAGGCGCTCGACGATGTAGATAAGAGGATGATGAAGGTAAGACACGAAGTTCTCAAAGATGAACACAAATATAGTAACTATTAATATTAAAGGAGATAAAGGTGAGAAATTTAGCCAAGACATACAGTCCTAAGGACTTTGAAGATCGCATATATGAAATGTGGGAAGAGAAAAACGCTTTTGATGCGGAAATTGATAAGAACAAAGAACCTTTTACAATTGTCATGCCGCCTCCAAATATTACCGGACAGCTGCACATGGGCCATGCACTCGACCAGACACTTCAGGATATCTTGACAAGGTGGAAGAGAATGCAGGGGTACTCGGCGCTTTGGCTACCGGGAACGGACCATGCGAGCATCGCTACTGAGGTTAAAGTAGTAGAGAAACTCAAGAAAGAAAAGGGCATCGATAAGCACGAAATCACTCGTGAAGAATTTTTGGAACATGCTTGGGAGTGGAAGAGAGAATACGGCGGTAGGATAACAGAGCAATGTCGCAAACTCGGAGACTCCTGCGACTGGAGAAGAGAACGCTTTACAATGGACGAAGGCTGTAACAAAGCTGTTACAGAGATGTTTATTAAGCTATACAACGACGGATTGATTTATAAAGGCGACAGGCTGATAAACTGGTGCCCGAGCTGTCAAACAACTCTTTCCGATGCAGAGGTAGAGCATGAAGATACTCAAGGCAAATATTGGTATTTTAGATATCCAGCTGTTGACGGCGATAAGGGTATTACGATTGCTACTTCAAGACCCGAGACAATGTTCGCCGATGTTGCTATAGCAGTTGCAGAGGGTGACGAAAGATACGCGGATCTCGTAGGTAAGAAGGTTATTTTGCCTCTTACAGGTAGAGAAATTCCAGTTATTATTGATGAACATGCAGATCCTGAGAAAGGTACAGGAGCTGTTAAGATTACTCCTGCCCACGATATGAACGACTTCGAAGTCGGACAGAGGCATGGGCTCGATTTGAGTATCTCCTGTATAGACGGATATGCCAAGATGACGGAATTGGCAGGCAAATACGAGGGAATGGACAGATATGAATGCCGCAAAGCGTGGATTAAAGAACTCGACGAAGCAGGTTATCTTGTCAAAACAGAAGATGTTGTTATTCCTATAGGAAAATGCTATAGATGTCACACTGTTATAGAACCTAAAATAAGCGATCAGTGGTTTGTTGCTATGAAGAAACTCGCTGAACCTGCAATAGAAGCTGCAGAAGGGGAAGGAGGAGAACTCGTTCACGTTCCTAGAAGATTCGAAAAGATATACCTTAACTGGCTTACAGAGATTAGAGATTGGTGCATATCGAGACAGCTTTGGTGGGGGCATAGAATACCGGCATATTATTGCGATGATTGCGGAGAGATTTATGTAGGAAAAGAAGTACCTGAAGCTTGTTCAAAGTGTGGAGGAAAGAAATTCCATCAGGATGAGGACGTTCTCGATACATTGTGGCCTTTTTCAACACTCGGCTGGCCTGAAAAAACTCCAGATCTCGATTATTTCTATCCGAACAGCGTGATGGTAACTGGTTACGATATTCTCTTCTTCTGGGTAATCAGAATGGTATTCTCAGGTATATATGCAATGGGAGAACTCCCTTTCAAATATGTATTTTTACACGGTTTGGTTAGGGACGAACAAGGTCGAAAGATGAGCAAATCACTCGGTAACGGGATAGATCCTCTCGAGGTTATCAACGAAGTCGGAGCTGATGCTCTAAGGTTTATGCTTGCGACAGGTGTTTCTCCAGGTAATGACATGAAATTTATCACTGGAAAACTTGAGTCTTCCAGGAACTTTGCAAACAAGCTATGGAATGCTTCGAGATTTACAATAATGAATCTCAAAGACGATAATGACGAATTCTTACCGATGGCTGACGATGCAACGGCTCTTCTCAAAGATGAGGATAAATGGATAATCTCTACAATTAACGATGGCGTTAAAGAAATTACAGATGATTTGAACAAGTTTGAAATCGGAATTGCAGGCCAGAAGGTATATGAACTTATATGGGACGTTTACT
>CAYFWG010000118.1:0-3434 GCA_964346775.1 uncultured Mogibacterium sp. | reverse complement strand
CTGCAATGTCGCACTGGATTCCGTTGTTTCCGATATGTTTGGAACCTCGGCAACCGCTATTACGGACTATCTTATCTCCGATGAGCCCTTCAATCCGGATTATTGTGTTTCACTTCTAAAGCGTTCACTGAAGAAAAAATCCGCTACCGTGCTTGAATCGATTGAAGGTTACTCAATTACACCGGAACAAAAATTCCGGATGCAGATGGTACGAGCTCATCTCAATTACATTGAAATCGCAATTGTACAACTTGATTCCGTCATTGATTCGCTGGTGGCAGAGCATGACGGGCAAATTGCGCTTATGCTGTCACTGAGCCTAAAACAACAACACAGGAAATTACAGCCGCTATAGAGGCTACCCGTCTCATTAACCATTTATTATTTCGTTTCTTAGGACTATTATTCTCGACTTCGTGGAGTTGATTGCCCACCTCCTTCGCAAAAAGCAATGGATGATTTTCTTCGAAATTTTTCCAAGACTCCTCTGGTCCGGGAAGGTTTGCTTCGAGGTTTATAATATCTCGCTGTGTTACCACCTCCAGAATATGTGCAAGCAGCTCATCATCTTCAAATTCATCTTCAATTAAAACATGAGCACGAAGTATATCTTCAAGCTCTTGATTTGTCATTTTATCGTATTCGGAAAAATCCCGATCGCCGTTTTCAAAAGTACACTTCATAAGAGATTACTCCCCCTTCACAAGAATAACGTTACTAGAATGCGGAATTTGGACACCATCTTTAAATAATTTTTGATTTTATTCGTTCTTTGGCTCGTTGCACCCTTTTATAGCAAGCCGACTCGCTGATGCCCAATTGTTTTGCCACTTCTGTGTATGTATATCCGTATAACACTATGGACTTCACAATATCGAAATCTTCGTCCGAAACGTCACTTGGCTTCAAATAATTAATGTTGTCGAATATGTTTTCGCTATTCGTGTCCTCAATTTGCACTTCTGGATTTAACTCTTCGAAATACTTACCTCTCGTTTGTTCTGCTCTCCAGTAGTTTTTTATTTCATATGTAAGGATTTTGATTAACCATGATAGCGGTTCTTCATCCGAGTCAAGAACACCGTCTTTCTTGCACGCAATTTCAAAAGTACGCTGGACTAAATTTTCAACCGTCTGCCAGTCACTAACTGATGCAGACGCATACTTGCAGAGATAATAGTAAAACTTCTTATACAACAAGCCCAACACTTCTCTATGAACAGGTGTCATTAAATCAGTTCCTCTCTCTTGCGTTTATGGTCTACGTTGAATAGAAACCAAACACTATTTATTAATGTACCATATCAATCTAAATTTAACAAGTTTTAAGCTTCGTCGCTTTATTATACATCATATGCTCGTTTCATCCTTTTCTAGTTTTGCTTGTTTGGAATACAAACATTGTCATGTAGTAGCTTCAGTTAGCCCCGCCCATTTTTATGCGTTACATCCCGACACAGGAGCTATGTGTAGATTTTCCGGCAACAATTATCTTTGTGATATTGCTTCACCGCTCTGCAAGTAGAGGTGGGCATTTCTATAAGCACTTACCTCCCGCTTACCAGCTAGAATAATCCTCTATGCTCCTTGGGCTGACTTCTTTTAAACCCAAAATATCTATTTATACTAATATCAGCGTCCTCCTTTTTTTGCATCTACTTCGCGATATCGCAATTAACCAAGATAAAGGTTGCCTCTTATGAAGTGGCCTTTATCTTGGTTTTCGGTTTTAATCCACCTCTCCGAGAACCAGAGGGGCAGATAATTTACAAAAATTGATAATTTTCTGTTCTTCTTGTCCAATTATGCGTTACTGACAACGTAATTAATATATAAGCCGAACGCATGCAACTTGAAAAAAGTGCAACATGCACACTTACACAAAATAAACATACAAACTGAATGAAAGTGGGTGCTTACCATGAAGAAGAGAATAGTATGTCTGTTACTGATAATATCGGTAATGTTTTCTTTTTCTGCTTGTGCAGAAAAGGCAGAGAACGCAACTCAGGATGGAGCACGGGTAAAGGGTGAACTGAATACAGACGAGACAGCAGAAATATACGACGGTGGAGATGTGTTTTGCAAGCAAATCCTCACCCTGCCTGCTGGTGACACCACATTAATTCAGGCTGTCACTACCGAGAAATCGGTATTTCTTTATGGACTTGATTTAGATAATCAACCAGTGTATTACCTTATGGACCCCGAAGACCGCTCTTTTGTAGAAGTGCCTATTCCTTTAGATCTGGAAGTATCATTAATATGTCCATGTCAAGATGAGTTACTGCCAATATTGACGATGGACAATGACGGAAACTATGCACTTTCCATTTATCGCAGTGAAGAACTTATAAAGAAGATTAACCTTCCCTCATTGGAGCAATACGAGAATAATATGATTATTGACCTCACTGTTGTAGAAAATGGTTATATTGTTTTCACCGCTACGGAAATAATCGCATTAGATACAGATGGAAATCTGAAAAAGAGCCTCGGTTCATATCGGGGAGTTGCGTCATGCATCCTCAATGACGATGGAACTATTCTTATTGCCAGAGAAGCATATACTGCTCCGGGTGCAAAAGAGCCATCGACCGAGATTGTTATATTAGATTCGCAGTTTAATCAAACTGACTATTTCGTATTGGATACGCAGTATAGCGGCTTTTATAAAGACACTGGGCATAGCGACACAATCTTAGCTAGATCAGTAAACACCATTTTCCGCCTAGATTACAGGAATGACAACAGAGAAGCGCTAATAGATGCATTAACTAGTGGCATGAACGCAAACAACTTAATATGCTTATCATCAGCCAATTATATTACGGTGGAACGTGGGTTTCCTATCCTCTGGCAACAATCTGATGGGAGCGAAGTAATTACTCTTACTTTGGCAGCGTACCAGTTAAATTTTACCTTAGATATGATCATCAAGCAATTTAATGAAAGTAATTCTAGTTACAAGATTAAGGTTGTGGACTATGCGGTATATGATAAAACTAATGAAGAGAATATAGGAATAACTCGATTGCGAACAGATATTATATCAGGTTTTACCCCTGACTTGTATGACCTGTCGAATCTTCCTGCGGAGCTATATGCAACCAAAGGGATATTTGAAGATTTGACACCCTATTTTCAAGAAGAATCTGCCCTGCCCCTATCTGATTTAGTTCCAAGTGCATTAGAAGCTTTGAAGATAAATAATAAATTATTTTATATTATGCCATCTTTTAGTATTTTGACTTGTAGCGGCAACGAAAGTAATGTTGGAACAAAAAATAATTGGACAACTGCTGATTTTTTGGCAGCTATACAAGCCGTGCAGCCCGACACGGTGTTTGGGCCTGAAATGACGAGGGACAAGTTCTTAGCAGATGATGGAGAAGGTCAAGCGTGGCGAAATCGATCTGATCTGCGTCAAAGAC
>CAYFWG010000117.1:1313-3476 GCA_964346775.1 uncultured Mogibacterium sp. | reverse complement strand
CACTCAACATGTTTCGTCATCGGAAAATTGTCGTATGCTTTTAAGTATTTTAGTTCATATCCATTCTCTTTAAATCTATCCAGATTAATGAAAAGTGTTTTGGGATTGCATGAAATATACAGAATCTCTGGTACGGCAAACCCAGCAATTATATCGACAGCTTTGTCGTGAATTCCAGCTCTCGGCGGGTCGACCACTATAACATCTGGTTTTGTTTCAAGATTTCCTATTACTTTTCTAACATCTCCACAGATGAATTCGCAGTTTTCAAGTTTATTCAGCTTAGCATTGTCAATAGCAGCTTTAACCGAATCCTCTACTATCTCTATGCCATATACCTTGGCTGCTTTTAAAGCAATTAGCTGAGATATAGTTCCAGTTCCGCAGTATAGGTCAAATATCGTCTTTCCTTCTATGTTCGGAATCAAAGCTAAGGCGTCTTTATATAATCTCTCTATTGCTTCTATATTTGTCTGGAAGAATGAAAATGCATTCACCTTGAAATTAAGGCCCAAAATAGTCTCGTAATAAAAGTCCCTACCATATAGAATCTCGGTTCTTTCATTTGTTACTGTATCCGCAACATTATCATTAAAAGTTCTTATTATTCCTGCTATTTCCATATCGAGATCTAGACCTAATATCAAATTCTTGAATTCGTTTTCATCAAAACCCTCTTCTGAACTTGTTACTATATTTATTAGAATCTCATTCGAACGGACTCCGCACCTTAGAACAAGGTTTCTCAATAAGCCGATATGGGTTTTGCGATGATAGAATGAATACTTATTTGAACGACAAAAATCAAGAACAGCTTTGGTGACCCGATTAAAATCTTCGGGAACGAGCTGACACTCATCAGTCGTTATAATCGACATGAAACGCCTTTTGACGTGCAATCCAAGTTCAAGTTCACCGTTAATTTCGGTGTCTCCGAAGGTATATTCCATTTTATTCCGATAAGCGTAACAATTAATTGCAGGTACCATTCCATGGTAATAAGATTCATCAATTTCATGATCATCAAGGAGTTTTCTAATCAATCTATCCTTTTGTATAATTTGATCTTCATATGAAGCACCTTGATAAATACATCCTCCGCAATATTCCGATTGAGGGCAAATCTCTTTATAATTTTTTACCATAATATTTTGAATAAAAGCTTTCCTTATACTCTTTGAATCTATCTTCAGAAATAGCTGTTCTTATACCCTTCATCATATTTGTGAGGAAGTGAATATTGTGCTCAGACAAAAGCATTGAACTCATCATTTCTCCAGATTTGAAAAGATGTCTTAAATAAGCTCTTGAATAGTTTTTGCAAACATAACAATCGCAATTCTCATCGAGTGGTACAAAGCTTCTGGCATGCTCGGCGTTCTTGATATTGATATCTCCGTTTGTCGTCATTGCAACTCCGTGCCTTGCCAATCTAGTAGGAAGGACGCAGTCAAACATGTCCATTCCTCTTTCCACTGCTTCGAATATATAATCAGGAGTACCTACACCCATTAGATATCTCGGTTTATCAGCAGGCAAATAATCTACGCAGCCTTCGAGAACTTCTACCATTATGTCTCTAGGTTCTCCAACAGACAGTCCGCCAATAGCATAGCCTGGTAAATCAAACTCTACTATTTGCTTTGCACTTTGCCTTCGCAAGTCTTCGTACATTCCACCTTGCATAATCCCGAATAGATTCTGTCTGACAGCAGTCTCGGCATCTCGTCCTGTTCCTAACCTTAATCTTTCCAGCTCGTTCTTGCAGCGTTCGAGCCATCTTGTAGTGCGTCTGAACGAATCATCTATATACTTCCTATCGGCAGGATATGGAGCGCATTCATCAAATGCCATTATAATATCTGCACCGAGAGCGTTCTGAATATCAATCGAACTCTCCGGTGTCATGTCGTGGTAGGATCCGTCAATATAGGACTTGAATCGAACTCCTTCTTCTTTTATCTTTCTAAAATCACCAAGGCTGAACACCTGAAATCCACCGCTGTCGGTCAGGATCGGCTTATCCCAATTCATAAATTCATGGAGTCCGCCTGCCTCTCTAACAATATCCTCACCGGGTTTTAAATATAGATGGTATGTATTGGCAAGAACAATCTCGGCTCCCGCATTTGAAACATCTTCCGGTTTCATTGCCTTTACTGT
>CAYFWG010000117.1:0-1303 GCA_964346775.1 uncultured Mogibacterium sp. | reverse complement strand
CTTGCATAAATACAGGTGTTTCAACTGTTCCGTGTGGTAGATGAAGTCTTCCCCTTCTCGCCTTAGTCTTGCTATCTTTTTCAAAAATCTCAAATTTTAATGTATCTTGCATTTATAACTCCATCACCATTACGTATCTGTTAAGCCCACCATAAAGAGTCTTTCTCTCGGCTATTTTAAATCCGCATGATTTCAAATTATTCAAACTGTGTACGTTCTCTGGGTCGACAGTGCTTATAGCTTCTGTGGCACCACTCATTCTTGCAGCATCAAGTCTCTTAAGTATGAGCTTTTGTTGTAGGCGTTTTCCCCTATGGTTAGGTGAAACAAAGCAAGTATCAACCGATGCAGATTTGAGAAGTCTATCATCGTCATAGTTGAGATAGTTCCCGAAATTCCTATAAGAAATACGTGAGACTACAAGAACCGAAAATGCGACCATTTCTCCATCTTTGATAACGCAGAAGCATTTATCTTTCTCTAAGGATTCTTCGAGTTCTTCCTTGCTTTCCATAGCAAACAGATCTTTATTAGGAAGGGCCTCATATACGCTGTTTTGCAAAGCGATTACCTCTTCAAGATCATCTATTGTTGCTTCTCTTGTTATTCCGTATTCTTCATTTTCCTTAGAAAGAATAGTTTTGTTATCTTCCATTTTATCCTCACTTCCTTTCTTATAATAAAGATTTCACGCCTATTATTTTATAAGCATTGCATCACCGTAGCTGAAAAATCTGTATTTCTCTCTAATCGCTTCCTCGTATGCTTCTAGAATTCTATCTTTACTGTATAATGCC
Source organism: uncultured Mogibacterium sp. (assembly GCA_964346775.1). Classification (GTDB taxonomy): domain Bacteria; phylum Bacillota; class Clostridia; order Peptostreptococcales; family Anaerovoracaceae; genus Crickella. The sequence continues at coordinate 506 of CAYFWG010000117.1, read as the reverse complement.
GAAACAAGCATTATAAGCGTCGATTTGGGAAGATGAAAATTAGTTATCAATGCATCGATTATTTTGTATTCGTATCCAGGATATATAAAAATACCAGTAGATTTTTCTCCTGCTTGGAGTCTATATCCTTCAGATGTTTCAACTGCCATACTTTCAAGAGTTCTCGTCGATGTAGTTCCGACAGCAATAATCCTTCCGCCCTTGGTGATAGTATCGTTTATGGTGTTTGCTGACTCATCGGATATAGAACATTCCTCAAAGTGCATTTTGTGATCCTCAACTGTTTCACACTTTACAGGTCGAAAGGTTCCAATTCCTACATGCAATGTAACATAAGCAATTTTGATACCTTTATCTAGAGCTTTCTGAAGCAGTTCTTTTGTGAAATGCAGACCTGCAGTAGGTGCGGCAACGGATCCGTCAATCCTGCTGTAAACCGTTTGATACATCTCCTTATCTGAATCTTCAGCAAGTCTTTCGATGTATGGAGGAAGTGGCATGGAGCC
>CAYFWG010000116.1:0-3480 GCA_964346775.1 uncultured Mogibacterium sp. | reverse complement strand
GGTCCTGTGGATTGCTTTTTTATTCAGTTGTTCAAGTTCATTTTACAATTTACCGAATTAAAAAAACGACGTGCAATTGGAAAAGTTGCGCGTCGTTTTGGTTTACTTGGCACTAAAGAATTTAACTGCATCTTTGATGCTCGCCGCACCGCAGATTTCTATTTCCGAATCCGATACGGTTTTTCGCAGCTGTTTGGCGTTGTTGAGTGGAATGATTATCCTATCGTACCCCAGCCGGACGGCTTCTTGAATGATCTTGTCCGAATTGGAAACAGACCTGAGGTGACCCGTAAGCCCAACTTCTCCGACTGCGATAGCCTTCTTGTCGGAAGTCCTGCCTCTGAAAGAACTGTATATTGCAAGTGCTACTGCCAAATCGGTCGAGGTGCTTCCCGTGTTCATTCCGCCTACTACGTTGACATATACGTCATAATCAAGGAGCTTAATACCAGCTTTTTTCTCCAGAACAGCAAGTATCATGCTGAGCCTGTTGTAGTTCACTCCTACAGCCGTTCTTCTTGCAAAGCCGACATTTGCCTGGGTAACCAGTGCCTGTATTTCGAAGAACACTGGACGGCTTCCTTCGTAAGAAGCTGATATAACAGAACCGTCTTCACCGCTTATGCTCTCTATCAAGCTTCCGCTTAAATCGGGAACTTCCTGCATGCCTTCTGCCGACATCCTGAAAGCGCCTATCTCATCTGTCGTTCCGAACCTGTTTTTGTAAGAACGGAGTATTCTTAGATCCCTATCTCTTTCTCCCGAGAAGTTAAGAACGCAGTCTACCATATGCTCGATTGTCTTAGGACCAGCGAGCTCGCCAGACTTCGTAACGTGAGCAACGATAAAGATAGGAACATTGTTGGTCTTTGCGAATTTAATAAGCAAATTTGAGCAAGCTCTTATCTGTGTGATGCTTCCAGCAACCGAATCGACGGAAGACGAATACATGGTTTGTATAGAATCGACGATAATGAAACACGGCTTAATATCATCGCACGAAGAAAGAATATTCTCGATATTGGTTTCGGAGAATATATATAAGTTGTCGCTCAAATCTCCACAGACCCTGTCCGCACGAAGCTTTATCTGTTCTTCGGATTCCTCTCCGCTGATATATAGAACAGCTCCATGAGAAGAAGCGATCTTATTTGCAGTCTCAATCAGCAGGGTGGATTTACCGATTCCCGGTTCACCCGAAATCAAATTCAAAGAACCGAAAACAATACCGCCTCCAAGAACTCTGTTGAGTTCTCCTATACCCGAGTCCATTCGAGCATAATTTTCCGTGCCTATCTGTTTTAATTTGACAGGCCTGCCTCCTGTTCCAGTTCTTCTTCTGTTATCGTTTTCGAGGTCTGGGCCTTCGTGTATATGCTGCTCTGTTATTGTGCCCCAAGATTTACAATAGGAACACTGCCCCTGCCATGAAGGGTATTCGTTACCGCAATCGGAACATATGAATACGGTTTTTGCTTTCTTTGCCATTTTATTCTCCAGTTGCCGAATTGTCGGCAATCATGTTCTTTGCTGAAGGCTTTCTTACTGTTTCCATTTCAAACCAGAAGTCGGAGCCCTTGCCTTCTTCGCTGTTTACTCCATATGCAGCGCTGTGAAGAGTAAGTATACCCTTTACAATAGAAAGTCCCAGACCAGTTCCTTCTATGAAACGTTCGTGGTTTGCAGAGGTTCTGTAATACCTATCCCAGACGTGGCTTTGTTCGTCGGCAGGAATACCGATGCCGTGATCTATACAGTGGAAAGAGACTTTTTTGCTTGTCTTTTGCAGCTGAATATCTATGAATTTATTGTCGCCTGAGTACTTGATCGCATTCGATACAAAGTTCGTCATAACCTGCATAATTTTCGTCCTATCGCCCACAACATATGCTGGTTTCGAAGGATGGAAATTGATCTCGTAGCCCTCTGATGAGCTAAGAACCAGGACGCTTTCGTAGACGACTTTGGCAGCCTCTACGAGGTCGAAGGTTTCTTTATGTAGCTCGACGTTGTTCGATTGTAGGTTGGAGACAGACATCATATCGGTGACGAGAGCGTTCAATCTCTCGGTTTCGGAGATGATTACTGCGAGGTCCGAATTTCGTTTCTCTGGATTATCTCCAGAAATATCTATTATCTTCTCCGCATACGAGCGAATCATGGTCAGCGGAGTTTTGAGGTCGTGTGAGACGTTAGCGATAATTTCTCTTTGGTAGAATTCACTTCTTTCCATTTCATAAGAAGCCTTATTTAGAGCTCGTGCGAGCTCCTTGGTCTCCGTAAATGCCGCTCCGTCGAATTTTACATTGTAATTACCTTGCGAAAGCTCCGTAGCCGCCCTTGTCAGATTCTCGATAGGAGATGCTAGCCTATGAGATAGTGCGAAAGACAATAGCAATGCTATAAGAAGAACAATCATAGATATGTAGAAAAGCATATTTTTGATTATCTTGGTAGTTACAAGATCCGGATAAAGGGGAGCGATAATATATAAAGTGGTCGTCTCGCTTGTGCCCTCAAGGTGGGTCGCAAAAACCAGCCTCGAATTGGATTCCTTTGACGAATCTCTTATGGTGTATGTTACGCTCGGGAGCCGAGATCTTTCGAGTTTCTTCTTGATAGTCTTTATATCGTCTTTGAAAGAACCTACATCTTTCATTCCGACAGTTCCGTTGAATTCCATTGTGTCGCTCGGAGATTCGAGTTTGACATAAATCCTGTTTCCTGCTGCAGACTGAACTGCGTATTCATCAAAGGCAAAAGGATATTCGCGGTACTGAGCTTCCAGATTGTTGGCTATTCTGACAGACTCTTGAGCACGCATGCTTTCATAATACGTATTGATAAAGAAGGTGACGAGTCCCCAGATAATAGCGACAAGAATCATCGCAAAAAGAACAAACGACAATAAAGTCGTCGTCTTTATGCTGCTTGTATCCGCTCTTTTCTTTTCTGGGTAGAAGTTTCTTGTGTCCATATTACCGACTCTTTAAATACCTTATAACCAATTAATTATCGAATTCAAATTTATAGCCTACGCCCCTAAGCGTAACGATAAAACGTCTATATGGTCCGAGGCTGTTTCTCAAATTCTTAATATGAGTATCGATCGTCCTGTCATCGCCAAAGAAGTCGTATCCCCATATATCGGAGAGAAATTTGTCCCTCGATAGAGCGATGTTCTTGTTCTGGATCATATAGAAAAGCAAATCGTATTCCTTCGGCGTCAAGTCTACGCGCTTGCCGTCGACTGTTATAGTGCGGGCTGAAAAAGTAACTTCGAGTCCGTCGAATTTCTCTATGGTAATCGGAAGTTTGTCCGATGCGTCAACACGATTGAGGATGGCATTGACTCTTGCCATAAGTTCTTTAGGGCTGAACGGTTTAACGACATAGTCATCGATACCGAGTTCAAATCCGAAGAGCTTGTCGTACTCTTCACCTCTGGCAGAAAGCATAATAACAGGGATTCTTTTGATC
>CAYFWG010000115.1:0-3481 GCA_964346775.1 uncultured Mogibacterium sp. | reverse complement strand
CTTTAACGAGGTTAGCATCGACGTGTGAAACCGTACCTTCGTTCTTAATAAGAACAACAGCACCGGAGTCGCAAGCTGCTTTGTACTCGATACCTGTTCCTACGTATGGCGCCTGTGTAACGAGTAGAGGAACTGCCTGTCTTTGCATGTTCGATCCCATCAAGGCTCTGTTAGCGTCGTCGTTCTCGAGGAAAGGAATCATGGCTGTCGCTACCGAAACTACCTGCTTCGGCGAAACGTCCATGTAGTCTACCTCGTTCTTGTGAGCCATTGTGATCTCACCCTTAACGCCTCTTACAGCAACTTTGTTGTTGAGGAAATGTCCCTCTTCGTCGAGAGGTTCGTTAGCCTGAGCAACTATCATGAGATCCTCATCAGCAGCTGAAAGATATTCAACATCTTCTGTTACTCTGCCGATTTCCTTCTCGACTTTTCTGTATGGAGTCTCGATGAATCCGTATTCATTGATAATTCCGAAAGTTGTCAAAGATCCGATAAGTCCGATGTTTGGACCTTCTGGAGTTTCAATAGGACACATTCTTCCATAGTGAGAATAATGTACGTCTCTTACTTCCATTCCGGCTCTTTCTCTAGAAAGACCACCAGGTCCTAGAGCTGAAAGTCTTCTTTTGTGAGTAAGTTCTGCCAGAGGGTTGTTCTGGTCCATAAACTGTGAAAGCTGTGAAGAACCGAAGAACTCCTTGATTGCAGCTGTTACAGGTCTGATGTTTATCAGCTGCTGAGGTGTTGAGTTCTCAGCTGTCATTCTTTCTCTTATAGTTCTCTCCATCCTTGCGAATCCGATTCTGCACTGGTTCTGCAGAAGCTCGCCGACAGTCTTAAGTCTTCTGTTTCCGAGATGGTCGATATCGTCCTTCTCTCCGATTCCATAGTTCAGGTTGAGAAGGTAGCTTATCGAAGCGATGATATCATCGAGGATGATTTGCTTAGGGCTGAGTTCCTTCTTGCGATTTGCAAGTTCCAGCCTGAGTTTGTCTTCATCGCCGTCTGCCTGCTCGATTATCTCCATCAAAACAGGGTAATAAACCTTTTCGGATAGCTTGTATGGTTTGAGATCTATATCGATATACTTTGCTGGATCAACGAAATTGTTTCCGATGACCTTAGTAATCTTATCTTCTTCGTCCTCAATCTTGCTGAAAACATTAGCGTACTTGACACCAGCATCTTCAATGGTCATAGCCATCTCTCTCGAGATTAGCTCGCCTGCCTCAACGAGGATTTCTCCTGTATTAGGATCGATGATGTCCTCAGCTGCTCTTGCATCAACAAGTCTGTCGTGAAGACCGAGTTTTCTGTTGTATTTGAAACGTCCTACTTTGGCGAGGTCGTAACGTCTCTCGTCAAAAAGAAGGGCTGTAAGCATAGACCTTGCATTCTCAACTGTCGGAGGATCTCCAGGTCTGAGCCTTCTATATAGTTCTTTGATTCCTTCTGTGCTGCTTCTGGTAGTATCCTTCTGAAGAGTCTTGATAAGTCTCTCGTCTTCACCGAAGATTGCAATAATATCCTCGTTGGTGTCTACATTCAAAGCGTCGGGATCGATTACTCCGAGGGCTCTTAGGAAGGATGTCAAAGGCTGTTTTCTCGTTCTGTCTACCCTGACATATAGGATTTCCTGTGAGTCTGTCTCGTATTCCAGCCACGCACCTCTATTAGGTATTATCTGTGAACTGAATAGCTTTTGGTTTGATTTATCTACTGTTACATCGAAGTATGGGCTTGGTGAACGAACCATCTGAGTAACGATGGCTCTCTCAGCTCCGTTGTAAACAAAGGTTCCCTTTTCCGTCATAAGAGGGAAATCTCCCATGAAGACGTTCTGTTCTTTAATTTCGCCTGTTTCACGGTTAATAAGTCTAACCTTAACGGTAAGCGCTGTGGAGTAGGTTGCATCCCTCTCTTTGCACTCTTCCTGGTTGTACTTAGGTGTATCCGAAAACTCGTAATCCGAAAATTCAAGACTCAATGTATTTGAGGTGTCACGAATAGGCGATGCATCCTCCAGAACTTCCGAAAGTCCTTCCTCGATGAACCACTTGTATGAATTCGTCTGGATATCAATGAGGTTAGGCATGTCGCAAACTTCATGGATTTTAGCAAAAGTCATACGCTCTTTTCTTCCAACTTTAATTGGTTGTGGCATATTTTCACTCCTTAATCTTGTTTTGAAAAAAGTGCTTTTTGACCCTTATTTTTTTGAAAATTTCACGTATTTTTCACATAAATAAGGCTTGTCTAAACGCACGAAATGAGCCTCATCGCTGGGGCTCATTTTATTGCGTGGTTCGAACTAATATCTCATAGTCCAATTTGTTAAAAGGTCTTTAAAAATTATATCTTGCAGAGTGTTACTGAAGTTCAACAACTGCTCCAACTGCTTCAAGAGCTTCCTTGAGAGCGTTAGCTTCGCCTGCTTCTACGTTCTCCTTAACAGGTGCTGGTGCTCCGTCAACGAGAGCCTTAGCTTCCTTGAGGCCGAGTCCTGTTGCTTCTCTTACTGCCTTGATAACCTTGATCTTTTCCTGTCCGATTTCCTTAAGAATTACGTTGAAATCTGTCTTTTCTTCAGCTTCCTCAGCTGCTGCTCCACCTGCTGCAGGTGCTGCTACTGCTACTGCGGAAACTCCAAACTCTGCTTCGAGAGCCTCAACGAGCTCATTAATCTCAAGAATGCTCATGCTCTTAAGCGCTTCGATAATTTTATCCTTATCCATTTTGTTCTCCTTTTCTGTAATTACATTCGGTCCCTTTGACCTTTTTATAATGCTTTAAACTTAATATCTTTTTTAAACTTTGTTTATGCTTCTGCTGCAGCTTCAGCCTCTGCTGGCTTTCCATCAGCTTCAGCAATAGCTTTCAGTGTAAGTGCCAACTTTGTCATCGGGCTCTGAATGCTTCCCATGAAACGAGCGATGAGCTCCTCTCTTGATGGGATTGTAGCAAACTTCTCGATCTGGCTCTTGTCGTAAACCTTACCTTCAACAACTCCACCCTTGAATGCCATCTTCTTATACTGCTTGATCGCTTTGGCAAGGATTCTTGCTGATGCTGTAGGGTCTTCTATGCAAAATGCAAGAGCTGTCGAGCCTTTGAGTGTATCTCCTTCTCCAAGAGCTTCGTAAGGTGTTCCTGCGATTGCTCTTTTGATCAGAGTGTTCTTATATACAGTGAAGCCAACTCCTTCGTTACGAAGGCTTGTTCTTATTTCACTTGCTTCAGCAACGTCGATTCCAAGGTAGTCAACAACTACTACGGAACTTGCTTCTTCAAATCTTCCTTTGATCTCGTTAATAACATTCTGTTTAATGTTCTTTGCTTCTACAGACATTTGTTCTCCTTTCTTGAACGATATCCCTTCGTTCACAATTTAGTCTTGTAGGTACAAAATACCCCGCCATCCTGTCAGACTACGGGGTCAATTTATGAATTGTACCTCGGTAGGAAATTAAGCTTTCGC
>CAYFWG010000114.1:3282-3510 GCA_964346775.1 uncultured Mogibacterium sp. | reverse complement strand
CTCTCCGTCCATATCATATCGAGAAGGCCTGTGCCTTCGAGAACTTTGCCGTCCAGATATCTTATCTCCTTCGCAAGTACGGCACCACTGCTACCGTTTGCGACAAAGACTCTCTTTTTTTCCACAAAATTATTTATAGCTTCCTTCTTTCTATTCAGAGCTTCGATAATTCTCGGCGCAGAGTTCAGCTCACCTGCTGTTATGTAGACAATGTGAGCCCAGTCCCAG
>CAYFWG010000114.1:0-3272 GCA_964346775.1 uncultured Mogibacterium sp. | reverse complement strand
TGATTTCGACAGGTATTCCGAGGAAGTTGCTCATATTAAGCAAGCCCATTACATCCCCACGGCCACCGTGTATGTTCATTATATCTGGGTAAAGCCAGAGTATATTAAGGGTTGGCGTTTTTCCACCTTTTGTTTTCTTCTGTGCCTTATTCTGTGTCTGCTCGCCGCTTTCAGCCAGCGCAATTTCCGAAACATTCGAAATTGATTCGCTCTTCCTGTCCGCTTTGCCTCTTATATCTTTGAAGATGCTAAAATCGTTCATCTTTATTCTCCTACTATTCCTATACTATTCCTATACTATTCCTAATTTTCTTCCTGCTTAACATATTTTTGCATTGCTTCGAACTTGTACATCAATGTTATGAGGTATATGTTGTCGGAATTACATTTCTTTATCTCGTCTATTATCGCCTTGTCGTCGTTGGTCGGAAGAATGACGAGCTTGGATTCGTCCATTCCGTCGAAGCGCACCCTAAGAGCTGCATCGTATACGACTTTGTCCGAGAAGCAGATGCATTTCTCCATTTCCGACTCCACGAGTTTGCGGAAATCGCAATCCCATGTATAGAATGTATTGGTATAGAAAGGATCGAAGTCCGTGATTTCGCCCAAACCGAGAACGAAGACCTTGTCCCTCTTGTCGTCTGCGATAAGGTTGATTGCGGATTGCAAAGTCTCAGGATTTTCCTGTTTCATCCTGATATATTTGATCTCCTTCGAGCCAGCGTATAGGCTCTCGAGTCTTCCTCCTACTAGCTCGAATGTAGGGAAGGCCTTTCTAATGTCTTCCTTGCTAACCCCGAATTCCGAAGCGACCGTCAAAGCCGCAACATAGGAATAGAGGAAGTAAGGCGTGCTGTATCCGAATGGGAACTTCTCATCGCCAACTGTGAATGTTTTGTTCTCGAAGTCTACATCAGTTGCGAGATAGTCGTTCTTCCCAGTTCCAAAACCGCATCCGTCACAAACAAAAGGTCCGATATTATCAACATTGTATGTCTCGAATCCTACTGGCTCCTGGCAAACAGGGCATGGCATTGTGACCGAGAAGAAATCGTCCTGTTTGTCGAAGGACTCGGAATTCTTGTCGACGCCGTACTGTATGCATTTTCGTGCATTGGCAGCCAGGCTAAGAGCATTAGGCTCGTCGCCGTTGACATACACATTCATGTTCGGATTTACAATGGATGTAATCTTCTTGCGAATAATTGAAGGTTCTCCGTTTCTTTGAACCTGGTCCTTCTGTATGTTGGTTATGCATAAATGTCTTGCAGGAAGGTGTTTGTGGATTATAGGGAGGAATCTTTCGTCCGTCTCCATTAGCACGATATCCGCCTTGAGTCTTCCATCAAGACCGCAATTTCTGAGAAGGGAAACGACGACTCCGCCTATTAGATTGGCTCCTTCGAGATTTACAGCCGTCTTGATTCCGGCTGTTTTAAATACGTGAGCTATTAGATTGGTGGTCGTACTCTTGCCGTTAGTTCCAGTTACGAAAATCGCTTTCTCTGGATCGAGTCCCTTGATATGGCTTATGAACTGCGGGTCTATCTTGAGAGCAACGCTTCCAGGAAGGTTTGTCCCCCTGCCCTTGGCCACAAGGTCAATAACTCCTGCAGTTAATTTTGCAGCGTACAGTGCTGCGAAAAATTTAATCTTCATCTGTTCATCCTTGATTTCTATCGTAAAATTTCCGTCTTTTCCGATTCGCTCGCACGAAAAGACGGTCTATATTTATTATAAGTGCTGAGACTAAAAATAACAACCGAGGCAGGGACACTTTAAGAAACAGTGTGCCCGTCTCGGTTGAATTTTATGGATAATGTTGGAACTAGTTCATTCTAAAGATATATAGAACTTGATTATAATAGATTATTTAGCTAGTATTGGGACTACGAGAATCTTAATGCTATTTTTCAAATAGGTAGAAATATAAGAAATACTTCAAAGGAGTATCTATATGATTGGTAAATCCGTTTCAGAATTAATAGAAGCATTGTACGAAAATGCAGAAATAGAAATTATATATAGGCACCATAGATATTTAATATCGGCATGGTTAGAGGAAAGCGGGAATTATGCAATTGAAGTTTACTCTATTCAAAAAGACAGTAAAACATTATTTTCATATTTAGGAATGGATAGACGTAATGTCGTGGAAGCGTTTGAGGATGCTAGGATATTTGACAATCAAACTATATATCAAGTAGAGTCAGAAATCGACGTGATATATGGTTAAAACACAAAGCCTGTCAGAAATCTGGCAGGCCCTATTGTTTATTATAGCAGGCATGTTAGAGCATCTAAAACATCATTATATGTACTATCTAAAGCATCCTCACCTAGTACTTCGTCTTCACCTCGTGGTTGAAGTTCAGGACTCCGAATCCTTTGCCGATTCCTGGTGCTTTTTCGATTGCAGTCGTTACATATTCTTTGGCATCTGCAATCGCTTCTTTCATCTCCACACCGTGAGCCAAATTCGATGCTATTATAGCCGCCAGTACGTCGCCCGAACCCCACGTGTTCTTCGAATCTACCCTTCTGATGTGGAAGCTGTCGTATTCTTTGCCGTCGTAGAAAATATCGATAGCTCCTTCGATATTGCTACCGCCCTTGAGGAGAACGTTCTTCACGCCCATCTCGTGGATTTTCTTGGCCGCCACTTTCATATCTTCGACGGTCTTGATCTCCATTCCTGTTATAGTCTTAGCCTCAAGAATGTTAGGGCATATCAAATCTACTATCGGAAATATTTCTTCAACGAGGACATCTATCGAATCGTCTTTTGCAAAAGAGTCTTCTGATTTGTTAACCATGCACGGATCGAAGACTACATTCTTAACATCCATCTTCTTGAGAGTCTCTGCAACCGTCTTGATAATATCGACGGAAGGAAGCATTCCGAGCTTGATCGCATCAAAACCCATATCTTCATATATAGCTTCGATCTGATCTCTAACAAGGTCCTTATCTATTAGTGCGAGGGATTTGAGTCCCATTGTGTTTTCTGCAACTACTGCAACGATTACAGTAGAAATAAAATCTCCTCTTGACGATACCGACTTGAGATCTGCCTGAACACCTGCGCCTGCCGATGAATCCGAGCCGGAAATAGTCATTATCTTCTTCATTTTAAATCCTCCTATACAGAACTGTTATTAACCTTACCGACTAATTATAACACTATCATATGCTTCTTCTATAGCTTTTTTGGCAACCATAAATTGCAACTCCAACTTGAACAGTAACGTATAACTAGACAGCCTGAA
>CAYFWG010000113.1:0-3537 GCA_964346775.1 uncultured Mogibacterium sp. | reverse complement strand
AGTTTATATGAAGATATGAGCGCATGCCATAGTGCTAAAGAAAACAAAAACACCGAAGAAATCAAGAAAGGGGAGTAAGGCAAGGAAAATTGCCGAGAACATCATACTCGTGGCTTTGGTCGGGATAATGCTTGTGTGTGCTTACAATATCTTCGTGATTCTGAAAGCGTACAGGGAGAACGGAAATGCGTACAAGACCGTCTCGTCCGTTGCAGGAACCAAAGAATTTACAGGCAATGTAGATTTTGCAAAGCTCGAAAACCTGAACGAAGATGTCGTCGCATGGCTTTACTACAAGGATACGAAGATCAACTATCCTATAGTTCAGGGCACGGATAACAACAAATATCTTTCGACGAGATTCGACGGAAATTACAGCGCTGGAGGTACCCTCTTTGTCGAATACTCGATCAAGAAACCTTTCAATCATTTTAATACCGTCGTTTACGGTCACCATATGAGAGACGGTTCTATGTTCGGAGATCTCAAGAAGCTCAAGGATGAGGACTATGCCAAGGAGCATCCACGCTTTGAGCTGATCACGAAGAAGGGCAAATACCATCTGGATATCTGGGCCTTCCTCAACGAGCCAGCAGACTGTCCTTTGTATAACACCAATATCGATAGCGAAGAACAAAGACAGAAGTACATCGATGATGTCGGCAAATTAGCTCAATATAGAACCGACGTTAAAGTCAAACCAAGCGATAAGCTCGTCGTCCTCAGCACTTGTGCATACGAGTATGAAGATGCGAGGTATATCGTAATCGGAAAACTGACACCTTGGTCTAAGAAAGAATTGAAAGAAGCTAAGCTTGCAGATATATCAGGCAACAAATAAAGAAAAACCTCGGAGATTTCTCCGAGGTAATTTTATCTATAAGCTATTTTCTATTGTGGTGTTCCGTCCGAGTTGAATAGTGGGAGGTATTCGAGATAGGTGATATCTTCTCTATCTCCCGCTTCGCCTTCTGCAAGGACTGCGAACTTTCCTACCAATTCGCCACCGACGATTTCGACAAGCTGCTCGAGGGCTGCGATGGACTCTCCCGTGCTGATAACATCGTCAACGATGAGGATCTTCTTACCGCTGATGACATCTCTTTCGTTCTTGCCCAGACAAAGTATCTGAACATGGTCTGTGGTAATGGAATTCACCTGAACCTGAACGACATCTTTCATATAAAGCTTTGCGCCTTTGCGTGCGACGATATACGGCTTTCCAGACTGGGATGCCATCTCGTAACATAGAGGGATTCCCTTGCTCTCCGCTGTGATTAGAACATCGAAATCGGGTGCCAAAGCGAGAAGGTCTCTTGCGCATGCCTTGGTAATCTCGACATCATTGAACATAATGAAGCCCGCTATATACAAGTCGTCTGTAATTTTGCATAAAGGCAGCTGTCTTTCGACGCCGGCAATATTCATAGTGTAATCCATGTTAAAACCCTTTCTAAACCATATATACGAACGGATATATGAACTATATAAAATAAAGCATATTGATTATAGCACCTTCATGTCGTTTTTTGTACAAATCTTTTCATCATTCTATATTTTGTAAATTCTATGTGATGTTTTGGTGTAGATTTTCAAAAACCAAAAAAGTATAATATACCCAAATGTCATATTTATATCATTCCGAGCTATTTACAAGTAAGGAAGAGTTATGGAAAAGAGGGAAACAATGAAATTTAGAAAAGCAAGTGTGTTGTTGGCATTGCTTTTGGTATTCGCGGCTATAGGCATTACTCCAAAGACCGCCAATGCACAAGCTGCAACAAATACAAAGAAGGTTCCTATAACGGCACTCTTCATCGGACCGAATGCAGTAAAAGCTACAGAGCACACAATGAAGGTAGACGTCTACGAAAGTGGTGGAGGTAAAATTTCTACAGAAACCCTTAACCACGAGAACTCCAAGGTATTTATTAAGGACGAAGGGGAATATCACTATGTTTTGTTGGTTAAGGAAGTTGAGGTTCCTTAACTTGACGCTGAAGGAAATCAAGCTACTTACTTCGGACAAAACAGTGACAAAAACAACCCATACGACCTTGTAACCGGCGGCGTTATATATTCTAATGATTCTGCTGGCGCAGATGTGGAAGGCTATCCAGTTCACGCCAGATATGTGGAGAGATTTGATCCAAGGGTAACTCTTGTGTTTGATGGACTGGAACCAGAGCCTGTAGACATCAGCCTGACAAGAACGGGAAACTATTATAACCCTACGTCGACAAAAACATCTTCGCTCAATACTGGAACTGATCTCGGTCTTAAGCCAGAACACTTTAAGGAAAACGGGACTGCTAAGGAAAATTCTTTTATGTTATACGACTGGCTTGTATACTTAAGAAGGGATGTTCCTGTAACCTCAATTCAATATCCTTCAGTTAATTCGAGCCAACAGTATAAATCGTTCAATACTTTCAGTTTGGCAGCTTCTGATATCGAGAATACAGAAAAAACTATCACAGGTTCTGTAGAGGAAGGCTGGACAGTTACTTATAAAAGAGCAGCTGAGGAGGATCCAGTAAATCCACCTCAAGACCCGACAGATACCAACGACAAGCTCGATAAGTCAAAAGTCGTAGGATCCGAAATTGTAGATGGTACACCGCGCACAGGAGATTCTAACTACCTGAAACTATATGTTTTCTCAGGTTTGATGAGCTTGGCACTTATCGCTTTTGCGGTAGTGAAGAAGTTAAGAAGAAATTAAAAAGTAATTAGGAAGAAATTATCTATAAACTTTAGGCAGAAACGACATTGGGATAAAAATACAAATTTTCGATAAAATTTTGAGTTTTTTGACAAAAAATTGTTGACACTTAAAATGATAGATGATATTCTTGCAATACGTTAGCGAAAGGAGAATTCACAATGTTCAGTACATCGGCAGCAATCGTCATTAGCATTATTATTAGCGTCCTCCTAGTGGAAGGACGAATTTGTAATGCAGGACAGCTGAGATAGAACGTTAGGGATTAAACGCTAACAACTACAATCTGAAAGAGCTTAAAGCCTGCAAGTATGCAGGCTTTATTTATTGCCTCTTAACAGGAAACAAACAATTAGTTATTGCACTATCAAGAACGGGAAAATTTTTAATCAGATGGAGGAAAGTGAAATGAGAAAGAAATGGATGAAGGCGGCATTGGTGTCGGCAACATGCGTGATGGCAGTGGCTTTGGCAGGATGCGGTGGCGGATCGTCAAGCGATGGTAACACATTGAAGGTTGGTACAATAGCACCTCTTACAGGCCCTGCAGCAATCTACGGAGAAGCAGTTAAGAACGGTGCACAGCTTGCAGCTGATGAGATCAATGCAAACGACCCTAAGTTCAAGATCGAAATCATGGCAGAAGATGATGAGCACGATGCAGAGAAATCCGTAAACGCTTATAACAAGCTCAGAGACAAGGGCATGCAGGTTCTCGTTGGAACAACAACTACAGCTCCTGCAACAGCAGTAGCAGCAGAAGCATACAAGGACAGAGTATTCACTTTGACACCTTCAGCTTCAGGCTCTGC
>CAYFWG010000112.1:3245-3712 GCA_964346775.1 uncultured Mogibacterium sp. | reverse complement strand
GGAGATATTCTCCTTGATACCATCCGTCCCTACTTATCCCTGTAAACATAATACGTGAGGAATCTTGCTTCATTTCTTCTTCAGTATAATTGTATTCATCAATAACCGCTACAATCGGAGGAAACTCATGCAAGCATTCCCAAAGCTCATGATAAAGACGCGCCTCTTCTGCACGCAACGCATCCCGTTTTGGGTTTCCGATATCAAGATTGGACAGCTTTCTTTGGACCTTTGATATTTGCTTCATCAATTTTGTCTTTTTCCGGGAACTCGCCAATACGCTCATCTTTTATTACCTCCCTAGTTCCTTCCCGCACTTAGGACAGAACTTTGCATCAACCTTCAGCTCGAATCCGCAATAAGGACAGAATTTCATGCTCGCACCACTGCTTCTGGTATTCGGCTTATTTTCCTCATCCGAATTGATAAGCTGGTACCCTTTTGGTGTGTTCTTTGAGTTAGGAACA
>CAYFWG010000112.1:0-3235 GCA_964346775.1 uncultured Mogibacterium sp. | reverse complement strand
TCCATCAGGCTCACCATCGACATAAATGATGTATGGGGTAATAACCAGTTCTTCATAATCGAAGTTCTCAGATATCTCTTTGTATTCTGGTTGCTTGCTCCAAGTTATGTGTTGTCCTTTCTCATTTACAAGAGACCCAAAATACTTGTCTGGATCATTTCCGACTATAGGATATGATTGATGCCTTCCATACTGGAATTCATTTTGGGCCCATCTGGAATCATCAGGGACATATGCACTTCCACGGGCAGCTCTTAGTTTGTTACGTTTATGTTTTTTTATCGCATAACCTACAATTGAAGCTATCAAAGCGATAATGATTATATCTAATAACATTATATCCTCCTCAATCTACAGAATAATATACATTAGATAATAGCTAGGCCAATGTTTAATCCAATGCCTATAATGAGAGCCAGTATCATTCCTCCTGCACTAACACCGCCCTTGCTTTTGATGTATTTATTAAGAGCATCGGTTTCTTTAGGTGCTTCATCAACCAATTTGTCAATACGTTTTTTGTATGCTTTATTCGAAACAACTCCAAAAAATATTGCACAAGCTATACCAATAAACCGGGATGCGCCGTTTATTATCGTATCGGTATCACCAGAATATGAAATCAACATTAATCCAACAATAAAGCCCAGTACCAAAGGTACAGCTATAGCAATTGCTGCCCAGCCATACATTTTCCTATAGGCAAACCAGTAAGGCGAAAAGAGACACCCGCACCAATTCCAGCTAGATCCTCCGGTTCTGTCAAGATCTTCAAAAATCGGGACATAATGATCAGCTTTTTCACCGACAAGCGCGGATCTTAACATTTTAATATCATCTGCTCTGCTCTGTTCATGTGATTTGCTCTCATTAGTCAAAGAAGATCTCTCCACGGTCGTCTCTATTAACTCTAAAGGATCACTCCTTAGATTAGTATCGTTCGATGCCTCTGATTCAGAAACCTTTAGTTCAAATCCGCACTTTGGACAGAAATTCATATTCTCAGTTGGAAATCCGCATTTTGGACAGAAATTCATGGTTTCACCCCTTATTCTGGAAAGTCTGAAGAATTGATGTCGTCGTAATTGATATTGCCATCTTCAACACCTTGTTTCAGCGTCCAATAGGTTCCTGAGGTAAACTCGTACTCTCCTTCATCTTTTACGTAAAATGTTTGTGGTCCAAATAGTATCTTGCTACCATACCAGGTATCACCAGCTGCTTCATAGATGTAATATGTATCACATGGAACATCGACCTTTGTCGTCTCGCCTTTCTTTATGAGGAATGACATGTCATTTGCTGGTTTGGTTTTGCTTTCAAAATAGAAGTACGTATTATATTTATCCGATCCTGTAATTTCAATATAGCTGTTTCTTGCATCTGCAGGCTTCTTTATTAACTTACCACTTTCAAAATCGACAGGCTTTAACGAGACAACTACCTTAGCACTGCCATCCCATTTTTTTAGACCTTTCTCCATGTGTCCATAGATGTATGATGTGTAAGTGCATTCTTCCTCGTCATTTCCTTCTGTGTCATCTATAGTTGCATTAAATGAGTTTTTATCATAGGATGCCTTCAGTACACCGTTTTCAACCTTTATCAAATTTTCATCATCAGAGGTCCAAATGATTCCCTGAAGTTCTGCATCTGACAGGCCTTCCGCCGAAACTGGTATTTCATAATCATCGCCAACAAACACTTCAATATCGTCACCCGAATTAATAACCATATCTCTTGGTGAAGTGTAACTAACAAAGAAAATTACGATTATTAATGCCAATGCAGCGGCACCAGCTATAATCAGTTTTGTCTTCTTCGACATTTTCTTTTTTGGTGGCTTCGTTGCCGGTGTTGGGGCAGGTGCAGCCTCTTTTGCCGTTCTTTCCGGCATTGCTCTTTCTTGAGGTTTTTCTTCAGCTTCATCACTGTTTCCAACTTTTGTACCACATTCCGGACAAAAAACATAGCCCTCCGGTATCTCTGTTCCGCATTCTGGACAAATATTCTCTTTTGCTTCTTCTATTGGTTCTTCGTCCTTTTCGATTTTTGTACCACATTCCGGACAGAAAACATAACCCTCCGGTATTTCTGTACCACATGCCGGACAAAGTTTTTCTCTCACCTCTTCTCCGGCCTCTTCTTTGAATTCTTTTTCTTCGAATTCTTCTTCTACTTTTGCATTTTCTGCCTCTTCTGCTTCTGGAGTTTCTGTTTTTTCTTCTTCGGGAGGTTCAAAATCAACTAAATCCCCGCCGCATGAAGGGCAAAATGCATAATCCTCCTTGAACTCCATCCCGCATTTTTCACACTTTTTCATGGTGCATTCCTCCTACACTTATTTCAATTCCTTCCATGTGAATTTATTGAAAGCCAAACGATAGTAATAACGGTTATTCTGTTGGCACCGGAATCAATGGAATGCCGCTCTTCTTCAGTATTTTTTCCGGATCACCTTTTATTTTCTTTCCACTTGCCTGCTGAATATACAGTAATTCTTGGATTACAGATGGATGGTTTTCAAACTTAGCGCTGTACATATAGCATGCTGTTGCTTCTTTATAGTGGGCACGTTCAGTCTCAATAAAACCATATCTCCGATAAAACCTTGCGATTGAAGATCTGTTTACGAGCATAGGCTTCATATCAAGCAGATTTTTCTGCGCCGAATCTAGATCGTGCATTTTAAGATAAGCCTCACAAATCTCAAATCTCGCTTTAATTCCAATTGGGTTAAGTTCTAATGCTTCTTCTAAAGCAACGATAGTTTCCTGATTTTTTCCTTCTTCAATCAAGTTGTATCCTTCTTGAAATTTTTCTAAATACTTCTCTTCGGAAACCCAAATAACATTATCAGTTCCAGGGTAAACTTGGGTAAATAATACAAATTCCTCCAAATTCTCGAAATGATACTTTTTTGCCGTATCTTCATCTTTTAATTCATCTGCAGTAGATTCAGATGCCTCGATTTAAACTGAGGATTCCGCTGTTTCTTTTTCTCTTAAGGCCTTGCCGCAGAATGGGCAGAATGCAAAATCTTTTGGTAGTTCGCTTCTGCAATAAGGACAAAAATTCATTTCAATACACCTCTCTGACAGTACATTAACCACTTTAATAATATTTTAACATACGATTTCAAGTGGTTGCACTTATTTCTTATGAATCTCCTACTTCATGGGTAAGCGGTAAAACCTATGTACCTTGACAAAAATCGCCCCGCGTGAGAGGGGCG
>CAYFWG010000111.1:0-3730 GCA_964346775.1 uncultured Mogibacterium sp. | reverse complement strand
GAATGCCAGCCTGTCACGCTGGAGGTCGACGGTTCGAGCCCGTTCTCGGTCGCCATTTTTTCTAAATAATTACCATTGACGTGGTGGGTGTAGTCAAGTGGTTAAGACACAGGGTTGTGGCTCCTGCATGCGTGGGTTCGAATCCCATCACCCACCCCATTTTTTATATAAGGTCGAGAGACTATCTATATTTATTGGGGTATAGCCAAGCGGTAAGGCAACGGATTCTGATTCCGTCATTCGCAGGTTCGAATCCTGCTACCCTAGCCAAACAAATGTCGAGGATAACTCGACAATAAGGCGACATAGCCAAGTGGTAAGGCACGAGTCTGCAAAACTCTGATCCCCGGTTCAAATCCGGGTGTCGCCTCCAAGTAATTATTCAACCGTTGATACATTTATGTATCGACGGTTTTTTAATTTAGATTGTGATAAATATAGTTTTCATAGAAATTACATAAAGTATTGATATAATTAATATATCGAAGTACTAATCGATAAAAAAACAACAGTGATGAGTTAAGAAAGGGGGACTTTTATGGCAAAGTTAGCAATAGTAACAGGCGGATCTAGAGGCCTTGGAAGAGCAATGGTTCTTCGTCTTGGCAAAATGGGATATAACGTAGTAATGAACTATGTAAGCGACTCAAGTAAGAAGAAATGCGAAGAGAATTTGGAAGAACTTCGTGCTATGGGCGTTGATGGTCTATACGTACAGGCAGATGCATCGGAATATGATCAGTGTCAGAAAATTGTAGATGCAGCTGTTGAAAAATTCGGCAAGAAAATTGACGTTTTGGTTAATAACGCAGGCGTTTCGAATAATGCTGTTTTCTATCAGCAGGATCACAACGATTACGAAAGACTTATCAAGGTTAACCTCTTTTCAATGATGCATATGACAAGATTGGTTTTACCTTACATGGTAGAATCTGAAGAAGGTAATATCGTAAATATTTCTTCCATCGGAGGATTGATGGGAGTTGTAAACCAGGCAGACTACTGCGCTTCAAAGTCAGCTGTTCTCGGTTTCACCCGTGCACTTGCTCTAGAATATGCAGGAAAGAACATCAGAATTAATGCAATTTGCCCAGGAATGATTGATACAGACATTCTTAAAGGCGTTAACCAAGACGAGCTGAAAGCATTGGCTGCTACAATTCCACTAGGAAAAATCGGAGATCCAGAAGTCATCGCTTATGCAATGGAATACCTAATTAACAGCGACTATACTACAGGAATTTACCTGACACCTAATGGCGGAATCTATATGCCTTAAGCAAAACGATCGAAATTCGGTAGATGCTTATTTATCGAAATAAATCGTTTAAACAGATTAAATGAGAAAACTCTCGAGCATTTTGTTCGGGAGTTTTCCTATTTATGTCACAAATATGGGTTTGGATATACTAAGAAGTATGTTTTAATTGTAATTAAGTTAAAATCTTACTCTTTTTATGAAATAGCAAGCGTTCCTTTCGTCGAAAAACCCACAATGCAAGAGCGCCTTTCTTTCTTTTTTCAGGAAAAAGACATATTGTTTATCCAGGAGGAAACACAAATGAATTTTAGTGAACAAATCAAACAACTAAGAGCTGATAGGAAGTTAACCCAACAACAGATGGCAGATGCACTAAATGTTTCCCGACAAGCTGTATCAAATTGGGAAAATGATAAAAATCTTCCTGATATAGAGATGATCATTATCATGGCACAAACTTTCAATCTTACTCTTGATGAATTAATCCTGGGAGGTAAGAACATGAACAATATGACAGAAAAATTAATTAACGACGGTAGTGAAAATAGGAGGAAAGAAATGAATATTAAGGGAATTAAAATTGGATCGGGATTGCTTGGACTTGGACTTTTGAGTCTTGTTATAGGACTGCTTGGACCTGTCACAATGGAGAATTATTTCGGAATAGCTTTTTCAGCATTGATGTTCTGCGGAGTGTTGACATTCCTAATAGTAGGACTGAAAGATATTTTTAATGTTGTTCTACGTAAGAATGGCGACGGAAAGTCGACAAAAGTCGGAGCAGCAGGTGGCGGACTTGTAGTAATCGGATGCATAATCTATGCACTCGGATATATAATCAACACAAGCGTAGATCTCGGATTTTACGGATTGATCGCTATAATCGCTGGAATTGCAGTTATGCTCTTCTCGGTAATATTTAAGAAATAACAACACTTTATAATCAATAAATACTGCACCCCAAGGTGCAGTATTTTTGTTGAGAAGACAATGATATGCATAGTAAAAAACATCAAATTCTAATCATTGAAGGACTATATGTGATATTATTAATTTGTACATTATTTATTAATAATTTCTCTTATTTAGAGAGGAGATCGGATATATGAGGATTGCAATCAATGGCTTTGGAAGAATAGGGAGACTCACGTTTCGCAAAATATTTGATGATGCAGATATGGAGATAGTGGCTATCAATGACCTCGCAAGCCCAGAAATGCTGGCCTACCTTCTAAGAAATGACAGTGTTCAAAAAAGATTTGAAGCTGAAGTAACCAATGACAACGAAAATATTTATGTAAACGGCAAAAGGTATAAAATATATGCTGAACACGATCCGTCCAAATTACCGTGGAAGGATTTGGATGTAGATATCGTTTTGGAATGCACAGGTTTCTTTACCTCAAAAGAAAAATCACAAGTACATATAGATGCAGGAGCAAAAAAAGTTTTGATTTCTGCACCAGCCGGAGATGATTTGCCGACAATTGTATACGGAGTAAACCACAATATTCTTACCAAAGAGGACAACATCATATCGGGAGCTTCATGCACGACAAACTGCCTTGCACCTATGGCAAAGGTATTAAGTGATTATAGAGAAGTCAGGACTGGTTTTATGACTACGATTCACGCATATACGGGAGATCAAATGATTCTTGATGGGCCACACAGGAAGGGCGACCTTAGAAGGGCAAGGGCAGGAGCAATTAATATCGTTCCGAACAGTACGGGTGCAGCAAAAGCAATCGGCCTAGTTATTCCCGAACTTGCGGGCAAGCTGATCGGATCTGCACAGAGAGTACCTGTTCCTGCTGGATCGATCACAATCCTGGATGCAACACTTAAGGATGAAACGGATACTGTATCTGTTGAGGATTTAAACGAAGCGATGAGAGCTGCAGCCTCTCAGTCTTTCGGATATACAGAGGAAGAAATTGTATCGAGCGACGTTATTGGAATGAGCTACGGCTCCTTATTCGATGCAACTCAGACTCTTGCTGAAAAATGCGGAACTCACATATATGAGGTAAGGGTTGTTGCTTGGTATGACAACGAGATGAGTTACGTTTGCCAACTAGTAAGGACATTAAAACATATAGGCACATTTTTAATATAAAGGGGGGAATCATGGCATATAACGGATTTGCAATAGATGAGTATTTGGATGCTGATGCGGTAAATCGCAGGCTAGACGAGCTGATTAAAAAACCGATATATGGAGTAAAGCCGGAAGCTCTGGATAATTATGTCTCTAATTATTTTGAAAAGAAATGTTCCGAGTCGAAGAAGATGACAACAGAGGCAAAGGAGGTTATTCCTGGAGGTGTTCAGCACAACCTGGCATTTAACTATCCATTCCCGCTGGCAATAAATAAAGCAGAAGGCGCATATCTGTATGATGTGGACGGAAATAGATATTATGACTTTCTACAGGCAGGTGGACCAACTATGCTTGGCAGCAACGAC
>CAYFWG010000110.1:3421-3731 GCA_964346775.1 uncultured Mogibacterium sp. | reverse complement strand
AATCGTTGTAAACTGCATCATCCGCGGAAGAGCGGAGGCATTTGCAAACAAGAACAGCGTCCTCGACTCCGCTATGGACGGAATCGGAATGGGTATTGGATTTACAATTGCTCTGGGATTCATGGGAGCTATAAGAGAACTTCTCGGAACAGGAGCTCTGCTCGGATACACAATTATTCCAGATTTCTCAATCGGGTTCTTCAACCTGCCTCCTGGCGGATTCTTCGTATACGGAATCCTGATCGCTATTCTGATGAAAGCTTCAAAGGGAAAAGCCCTCAAGGCAAAAGGCTTCAGTTGCGGAGTTTGT
>CAYFWG010000110.1:0-3411 GCA_964346775.1 uncultured Mogibacterium sp. | reverse complement strand
GTACAACTCTTGCAATTTAGCTGAGGCTAACGAGGAGATAGCTGCCGAAAAAGCAGCTGTAACACAGAAAGGAGCTGAGGCATAATGGTAAACTTGATAGTAATCTTTATGTCGATAGTATTTGTAAACAACTTCGTACTATCGCAGTTCCTGGGAATTTGTTCATTCCTCGGTGTTTCAAACAAAATGAGTTCATCTATCGGTATGGGCGGAGCGGTAGTTTTCGTAATGGTTATTGCGGAAGCCGTCACATGGCCTGTACAGCAGATACTTAACAAATTCGAGATGGGATATCTGCAGACTGTAGTATTCATTCTCGTAATCGCAGCTCTCGTACAGTTTGTTGAGATGTTTATGAAGAAGTACCTTCCTGCACTGCAGAAAGCACTAGGTATCTTCCTTCCTCTGATAACTACAAACTGTGCTATTCTCGGAGCAACGATAAATGCTATCACATTCGGTTATACATTCGCAGAGTCAATGATATACGCCTTCGGAGCAGGTGTCGGCTACATGATAGCTATGATACTTTTCGCAGGAGTAAGAGAAGAGAAGCTTTACAATGAAGAAGGCGTTCCTACGGCTTTCAAGGGAGTTCCTCTGATTCTTGTAAGTGCGGCAATCATGTCGCTTTCGTTCATGGGCTTCGCAGGAATGTTCCAGTAAGGAGGTGCGATAATGACAAATGTTATAACACCGGTAATACTGGTTGCAGTTATTGGGCTCATTTGCGCGGCCTTGCTCGTAATAGCATCCAAAGTGTTCCACGTAGAAGTAGACGAGAGAATTTCTCAAGTAAGGGAATGCTTGCCGGGAGCTAATTGCGGCGGATGCGGATTCGCAGGATGCGACGACTATGCAGCAAACCTGGTTTCCGACGAAACTTTATCATGCACACTTTGCGCTCCTGGTGGAGCTGCAGCAGCTGAAGCAGTTGCAGAGATTCTCGGAAGATCTGCTGGAGCTGCAGAACCTGAAGTGGCACAAGTTCTCTGTAATGGAGTTTGCGACAAGACAAGAGAGAACCACGAATGGCAGGGACTTAATTCCTGCAAAGGAGCAAAGGGCTGGTTCACATCACCTAAGGCTTGTATGTTCGGTTGTATCGGTCTTGGCGACTGTGTCGATGTATGTGAATTCGATGCTATTGGAATTATTAACGGAGTTGCAGTTGTAAACAGAGAGAATTGTACAGCTTGCGGTATGTGCGTTAAGAACTGCCCACAAAGCATCATTACTCTCGCTCCTCTTAAGAGTCAGGTTCACGTTCTGTGTTCATCTACAGACAAGGGTGGAGTTGCTCGTAAGAACTGCGACAACGCTTGTATCGGATGTATGAAGTGTGTCAAGGTATGTAATTTTGACGCAATCCATGTTGAGGATAATCTTGCAAGAATCGATTATTCCAAGTGCAAATCCTGCGGACTTTGTGTATATGAATGTCCTACAGGAGCAATCAACAGCTTCCGTAAACTCAAGCCTAAGAAGAAGGCTGAAAAACCAGCCGCACCTAAACTGACACCTGAGCAGATTGAGGAACTTAAGGCAAAGAAGGCAGCTGAAAAAGCACAAAAGGCGGCAGAACAGTAGCTTTACACATTAGAGCTGAAGTTTTGGGAATATCAAAAGGGACGGATAATCCGTCCCTTTTTCTATGCGCTTTTAAACTAATTAATAATCATGCCATTATTTCTATACCCCGAGTCGAAATGTAAAACTACTGGGCATATAACTCTATTTCAACACTCGAAGTATCAATGTGGCAGCTATTCCTATTGCAATTCCTGCGACTATTCCGCTGAATAGAAGGACAGGGAAATAGAAGAATATCCGTATGTCCTCGATAAGTGCGGAAGCGATAAGAAGCTGGCCTAAGTTATGTAGAACAGCACCAGCCATACTCACTCCGACTACGGAGAAAAGCTTGGTACGTTTCAGCAGAATCATTCCGATAAGACTGAGCATTGCACCAGCAAGAGAATAGAGCATGCCGAAAAGTCCATTGAAGAGAAGTCCTGCAAGGACTATTCTTATTACGCTCACCATCAGGGCGTCTTTGGCGCTGAATTTGTAGAGGGCTATGATGGTAACGGCGTTGGCAATGCCGAGTTTGATACCCGGAACTCCCGGATTGTATGGTATAATTGCTTCGACATATGAGAATATGAGTGTGTCATAACCGCCTCCTTTCCCCTCTATACGAACTACAAGCCTATTCGGTAGGCATATGATGCTTTCGCCTGAATGGTCGATTGAACCGTGACGAACACAGACCTGATTCTTGCACGACGACTTGGTAACTTCGACTTTGCCACCCTTGATGACGACAACATTGCTGTCGTGTGAATGACCTGAAGGCTCAATAGTTATCTGGCGATCTTCGTGGAGGGAGTACTTACCATAAAGCTCACCTCCCGATTCTATGATTACGGTGTCGCCGACCGAACGGGATTGCATAACAAAAATGGTGGATGCAACACCGATTCCAATAAGAAATATTAATAATAAAATATCTGCTTTTTTGATATATTGTTTCATTCGGAAAGGAACCTTTTGTAAATGAGAAAATACAAATATTTGCTGATTTTGGCCGTAATATTTACAGCTTTGATTATAACACAGACAGGATGTAAGCGAGAAGTTGAGCCTGTAACAGATAACGAATTCATGTTGGATACAACGTGCACGATCAGCATTTATGAGATGGCAGACGGAGACGACAAAGAGGCAAAAAAAGTAATAGATGATGCTTTCAAACTTTGCTCTCAGCTTGAGAAGAAGCTGAGCCGTACTCTCAAGACATCGGATATATATAAGTTGAACAACTCGGGCGGAGAATGGGTAGAGGTAAGCGAGGATACCCTCGACGTCGTGAAGAGCGGAATTAAGTATTCGAAAATCTCAGACGGCATATTTGATATCACCGTTGGAGGAGTTACATCCTTGTGGGATTTTCACGCTGAAAAACCCGTCGTCCCGAATAAGGCAAAAGTTGACGAGGCGATCAAGCATGTTGATTATAAGAATATTATGATTGATGGCAATATGTTACGTTTGGCAGATCCTGAGGCACAAATAGACCTAGGTGGTATAGCGAAGGGCTATATCGGAGATCGTCTGGTTACATATCTCGAGAAAAAAGGAGTGACATCTGGAATCGTGAATCTTGGAGGAAATGTTATATGCATAGGAAGCAAACCGGATTCCGAAGGATTTAATATAGGTGTTGAAGCGCCTTTCAGCGACAGGAAGGAAATAATAGGTAGCATAACAGCAACCGACAAAACTCTAGTAACTTCGGGTGTTTACGAAAGATCGTTTACCGTAGATGGCAAGAAGTATCACCATATCCTGAGCACCGAGACGGGCTTTCCCGTCGCAACGGACCTTGATGCCGTAACGCTTATTACG
>CAYFWG010000109.1:0-3753 GCA_964346775.1 uncultured Mogibacterium sp. | reverse complement strand
AGATAGAATTTCATATTCTCTTTTCTCTATATCTTTTCTTGTATACATGAACCTCTTCTATTCTACCACACCAGACAGACGAACTTCGTATTTCTCAAGCGGATAGTCACATGCTCTGCCAAAGTCGTAATCCGTCTTGTCTCCGAGAAACTTTGCGGCAAGGATATTGTAAACTGCATCCCTAACGCTTATATTTGAATTACTGAAACGATCAAAAACCAGGTAGTCAATGGCAAACCATTTACGGAATCTGGCAAATTCAGAAGCGAGAGAATCTATGTCCTCAGTAGTCATGTCTTCATCTATAGAGCCGATAAGGGATCTCCCTATCGAGTCGAAAGTTATATAAAGATCTGTTTCTTCATCTGGTATGTATTTCAATATATTCTCAAAATACATCTCGGAAAACTCTGTGAGAAGTTTCTTATCCACAGCACAAAACAGCTCGCTTATAAGTTCTTCTTCGATATAATTCTCTTCTTCGATAAGTGCAGAAAGATTTTCAAAGAATAAAAATTCTTCAGGCTTGTCTATATCCAGTTTTTTGTATAGTTCTAATTTGTTCATTGTTCTATTATTTTATCCTCTATGATATAATTTCTAACATAATATTATAGCACACGGAGTGATTAAAATGAACAGCAGCAAACAGATAACAAGAGAAGAAATAAAGCCTGAACATAAATGGAATATACAGGCAATGTATACAGATGATTCTGAGTTACTCAAAGACATCGATGATGCTATTAAAGAAGCATCTGAAGTAGAGAAAATGCAATCCCATGTTATGGATTCACCGCAATCTCTTCAAGAATCATTAGATAAATATGCTTCTACATTAAGGCTTATCGAAAATGCATATGTCTATTCTCACATGAAGCGCGATGAAGATAATGCAAATACAAAGAGTTCGGAACTATACGGAAAAGCAGTCTCGGCATTAACGGAGATTAACGCAAAAACCTCCTTTCTTATTCCGGAAATTCTTTCAGCAAAATACGATAAAGTAGTTCAATATCTTTCAGAAAACAATAAACTTGAAGAATATAGATTTATGTTGGAAAAGATTTTTTCTCAGAAGGCACACAGCCTCAGCGCAGAGGAAGAATTTATTCTTTCTTCTTTGGGAGAAACGTTACAAGCTTCCGATGAGATTTTCAGTGTTTTAAACGACGCTGATATGGTGTTCAGTGAAGTTGTAGACAATAATTGTACAACCCTTCCTCTCACACATGCATCTTTCTCCCATCTGATGGAATCAAAATCCAGAGATCTTCGGAAAGACACTTATTATAAGTTCTATTCTGAATATAAGAAATTTAATAATACAATTAGCACAATTTACAACTACAATGTTAAGAAAGATACAGCGATGGCTGGTCTTAGGAAGTATTCTTCATCTCTTGAAGCTGCTCTTGAACCTGGAGGGATTCCTATTACGGTATACAACAATCTTATAGATGCCGTTCATAGATTTCTTCCATCTATGCATAAGTATGTAGGTATTAGAAAAAAAGTACTTGGCATCGAAGATCTCAAGATGTATGACGTATATACTCCGCTAGTTACACCGAAAGAGACTGAATACACCTTCCAAGAGGCCGTAGAAATCGTTTTAAAGGCTCTTTCTCCTCTCGGCAAGGATTATTGCGATTCGCTCAAAAACGGTCTTCTGAACGAAAAATGGGTCGATATATACGAGAACAAAGGAAAGACTTCTGGAGCGTATAGTTTTGGCTCTTATGACAGCTTCCCTTATATTTTAATGAATTATACAGGCAAGCTGAAAGACGTATTCACGCTGGTACACGAAAGCGGTCACTCGATGCACTCTTTATATACGAGAAAAACTCAACCATACATATATGGAGATCATTCTATTTTTACAGCTGAAACCGCAAGTACGGTTAATGAAATACTATTAATCAGGTATTTGCTCGAACAAGCAAAGTCCGACCAAGAAAAAGCATATCTGATCAATTTCTATATGGAAGGTTTTAAAGGAACACTCTTTAGACAGACGATGTTTGCTGAATTCGAGAAAACAGTACACGGTTATGTTGAATCTGGAGAATCATTAACAGCTGATTATTTAAACGAAACATATAATAGATTAAACAAGGAATACTTCGGTCCTCATATGTCAGATGACGATATGATACAATATGAATGGTCACGTATACCCCACTTTTATAGATCTTTTTATGTATATCAATATGCGACTGGATATTCTGCTGCAAATGCAATTGTAAACAGGATTCTCGATGAAGGAGAACCTGCACGAGACGATTATTTGAAATTTTTAAGCACCGGAAATTCCGATTATCCGATAGATTTATTAAAAGTAGCCGGAGTTGATATGAGTACGGAAGCCCCTGTCGTCTCAGCACTTTCAACTTTTAGCGATATGACTGATGAACTTGAGAAGTTATTGAAAGGATAAAATATGACAAAGAATTTTTATGTTTTTAGAAACAATAAAAAACCTTCAATTGACGCTGAAGAAAAACTCTCCCAACTCTTGAAGGCTAGAGGCCACAAGGTTTCAAGCGAATACAATGACAAAACAGACATTATCGTATGTATAGGCGGCGATGGGACATTTCTAAGTCTTGTCCATAAATGCAAATTTCCACAAACACCTATTATCGGTATAAATACAGGCAATCTAGGGTTTTTCCAGGAAGCATCACCCGATGCTATAGATCTAGCTATAGATGCTATTGATGAAGGGAAATATGTAATTCAAAACATCAAACCCGTCGAAGCACATGTTTATACAGATAAGAGCAACTTCAAGAGAATGGGAATCAACGAAATCCTTGTAAGAGGAACGTTTTCACATGTCTCACAGTTTGAGGTTTCAATTGATAATACGAAGATTCAGGACTTTTCTGGAGATGGAATCCTTGTCGCTACTCCTGTCGGATCAACGGCGTACAATTATTCATTAGGGGGTTCACTCGTTGCTCCTGACCTTGAAGTCCTTCAACTTACACCTGTTGCTCCTATGAGCACAAATGCTTATAGGTGTTTTCAGTCAAGTATTCTCCTTCCATCAAAAGATCGAATAAAGATTAAAGGTATCGGAAGAAGTTCAAACGGAACTTTAGTACTTTCTTTTGATGGCAAAACTCACGAGTTCAGTAGTGTTAACTACGTAGAGATATCGCAATCCGAGACCGAAGTCCATCTCATACGCTTTGAAGATTACGATTATTGGAAAAAACTCAGTTCAAAATTACTATAATCAGGTAAGTGTATATAAGAATGGAAAAGACTGCAAAATACAAACATATAGTAACTGCTGATGAGGAAGGATTAACGATTAATCAGATTCTCAAAGCTAATTTTAAATTTTCTGCTAAGTTTAAAACGAAAATGAAATTTCAATCTTTGGTAGATCTCAACGGTAAAAATGCACCAGGTTATCTCATGCCTGTTGCTGGAGATGTTATAGGCATAAGACTTCCAGAGGAAAAAAGCGACTTTACACCAGAAAATATCCCTCTCGATATTTTATATGAAGATGAGGATATCATGCTTATTAACAAACAGCCCGGACTAGTTGTACATCCGACAAAGGGTCACCCTACAAATACAGTTGCGAACGGCCTTATGAAATATATGGAAGACACCGATCAGACATTCAAGGTAAGGTTCGCTAACAGGATCGATATGGATACTACCGGGATTATAATCGTCGCAAAAAATGCAAATGCCCAAAACGATATCTCCGATCAAATCCGAAAA
>CAYFWG010000108.1:0-3782 GCA_964346775.1 uncultured Mogibacterium sp. | reverse complement strand
GTTCGAATCCAGTCTTATAGCATCGATTAATCTTTCAACGACTTTAACAGCGATATCCGGATACTTTCCTTTTACTATGAGAGCCTCATCCCTGAGTACCATTGAAGTTTCGGTTCTTTCTTCGACTTCTTTGATATTCGCATCATAGTTTCCGAATAATTCCTGTATGTTGATATCTTCCGGTATTTTAATTTTAAGTTCCATTTATTCCTTATCTTCTTTATCAAAGTCTCCATTGAGATAGGCTTTAACTATTTTATTTACTGTAGATCCGTCTGCAGCATCCTTGAGCTCAGCCATGACACCTTTCATCAAAGCACCCATGTTCTTCATGCCCTCGCTTATGCCCATATTAGCAGCTACTTCTTTTACCTTCTCAGTAATAGCTTCGTTGCTCATTTCTTCAGGAAGATACGCTTTGAGGATATCGATTTCTTTGTTATATGATTCTACAATATCGTCCCTTCCGCCCTTTGCAAAGTCGGAAAGAGCATCGCTTCTCATCTTAACCTGCTTCTTGATTATTTTGATGATATCCGCATCGTCATTAAGTTCTTCTCTGTTGTCGACTTCGTATTGCTTTATTGCCGCTCTGACCATATTTACAGTCTCCTTGCGAACGGAGTCGGCGTTCTTCATCGCTTCCTTATAATCATTAGAAAGTTGTTCTTTGAGTCCCATTTTATCTCCTTCCCTTAAAGAAAAAGCGAACACCCTGAATCGGGGTTCGCATCTTTATCATATACTATTAGAACTTACGAGCCTTCTTACGAGCTGCCTCAGACTTCTTCTTAAGTCTTACGCTTGGCTTCTCATAGTACTCTCTCTTACGCAGTTCAGCCATAACGCCGTCGCGAGCGCAAGATCTCTTAAATCTCTTAAGAGCACTTTCTAAGCTCTCGTTCTCTTTAACGATAACTTTTGCCATATTCTTGTCTCACCCCCTGACGTTGTAAATTTTGTTACAGTATAATTCGCAACAGTAGAATTATACATTTATAAGAAAAGGTTGTCAACAATATCTCCTGCCACCATTCTTCTTCTCATGTTCTCTGTCAAAGCCGCTTTATTCGCTGCTATGCCATGTGTCATTACTCCATACAGAAGACTTGTGTCGAGGCTGTTGCCCTGTGCTGTGAGCGATGCGATAGCTCCAGCGAGGACATCTCCCGATCCTGCAGTGGCAAGTCCCGAATTCCCAGTGATATTAAGAAATAGATCATTTCCTCCTTTTTTCTTAATAATGGAAATAATCGAAACATTTGATTTAACAACCAAACTTAGCATGTATTCCTGAGAAAATTTGTTGGTATATTTGACAATATTCTCTGAGATTGTATTCTTATCACTTCCGCAAAGCTTT
Organism: uncultured Mogibacterium sp.; assembly: GCA_964346775.1. Taxonomy (GTDB): domain Bacteria; phylum Bacillota; class Clostridia; order Peptostreptococcales; family Anaerovoracaceae; genus Crickella. Next base: position 2,419 of record CAYFWG010000108.1, on the reverse strand, counting down.
GCCATCTCTCCGATATGAGGAGTTATAACGCATTGGCAATGTCTTCTTTTTATTCTATCCGGATGAGCTGATAGCAAATTGAGTGCTCCAGCATCCAGTACAGCAGGTGTTCTCCCTGCGAGCACCTTGTCGACGAGAATATCTCCTCTTCTGTCTTCGCTTAAACCTGGCCCGATAAGGACAGCATCGACGCTATTTATGAATTCTGAAGCCTCATCTCCAGGATTCTTTGAATCGTATAGTACCTCTACTGCCTCAGCTACACTCGAGTTAAGTGTCTGTACGCATTCGCGAGGACAAAATACTTTAACCAATCCGCATCCAGATCTGTAGGCGGATCTTGCTGCCAAAATAGTCGCTCCCAGCATACCTTCGCTGCTCACTACAATGCCGACCGTTCCGAAACTTCCTTTGTGGCCCGATTCATCTCTTTTTAACAAAGCATCCGAAACCGTAGATTCGTAGAAGTCCATATCGCATACAGTCATTTTGTCGGTTATATTCTTGAAGCCCGTTTCGAGAAGACCTATGTCTATGAGTTTAATCTCACCGCAGAAATCTCTTCCTCTTCCGAGAAACATTCCAGATTTGTACGTTCCGAATGTAACTGTAAGATTTGATCTTATAGCTGCACCCATTGGCCTTCCGCTGGATGCATCGAGACCAGACGGAATATCGACGGCAATCCTATATGATGATTTCCCGTTGATATATTCAATTAATCTGCGATCCTCATCTTTGAGATTTCTGTTTATTCCTATTCCGTAAATGCTATCTACTATGACTTCATAGTCGTTTTCGACAATCGCGCTATCAGCTGAAATCAATTCTTCTATTTTGATATTAGGATTTGCATTTTGCAATATCCTTGTTTGCTCGAGAAATTCCGGGCAGATCTTCCCCCTTGTACCGAGGAATAGAATTCTTATATTGGAATATCCTTTGTTTAAAAGCCATCTTGTACATACGAGTCCGTCTGCTCCGTTTTTGCCCGATCCACATAGAACCAATATGCTTGTATCCGAATCTGGAAACCTGCCTGTAATCTCTTCTGCAACACTTTTTCCCGCTAATTCCATAAGAACATTTCCGGGTATACCGGCAGACATAGTGTATTCTTCCATATAGCGCACAAAATTTGCATTTAATGCATACATCTGGCTTCCTCCAAAACTTGTAAAAATCCTATTATTTATAGTATATTCTATTAATGAATTATAACATACAGATATTGGGAAAATGTAGTATTATAGGCGTATCTGTTTCGTTAATATCTATATTATATATTTTAACAAGGAGACTTCATGCACCTTACCGATGCTGAAATTCGCGAAATTCTTATCCGCGAAAAAAAACGTATACGCCAGCGCAAGAAAGCAAAAAGGCGCTTATACCTTATAACACTTTCTGTTTTGATTTTAATATCTGCTGTTGTTTTTATTGTAAATAGAGAAGAACTTGGACTCTTCAGCAATAGAGGTGTGATATTCATCGATGCAGGTCATGGAGGTGGAGATCCTGGCTCTTTTACCGATGATCGTAAGGAAAAGGACGATACCCTCGCCCTGGCACTGGCAGTCAAAGACTATCTGAAAAGAGAAGACTTCAAAGTAGTTATGTCCAGATCCGATGACACCTATGTAGAAAGGTCTGAGCGTGGACTCATGGCAAATGAAGCTGGTGCCGATTTAATGATTTCTATACACCGCAACAAATCTGAAGGTGGAGGCGAAGGAGTAGAGGTATTTATTCCCGTTCCTGTCGAAAATAAATCGGTTCTTCTTGGGAACAACGTAATGAAGGAGCTTGTCAAAGCAGGCTTCTCGGAAAGAGAGGTTTTGGCTGGAACTCTCACCAGCAGCAAAGAAAACTACGCTGAAAACGGTTATTCCAAAATGCCTTCCTGTCTGGTGGAAGTCGGATTCATAAGCGATGCGGGAGATAACAAACTGTTTGATAAGAACTTAGATAAAAACGCCAAGGCTATTGCCACAGCGCTATCGGATACCTTCTCTGAACTCTACGAGAGTGAAGAGAAATAGTATTAATAACAAAAAAAGCCTATGAGGCAGGTATTACCTGCCTCATATTATATTCCAGTCGATATTATTTTTTTCAAAAACAGGGCCATTCTTGCACAATCTGACGATGTCGTCGTCTCCCTCTGCGGCACATATCATGTTGAACTGACCTTCACGTGCTTTTTCGGATAAGTTGCGAAGCATCTCTACCGAGCCGCCTGCACAAACATATTCAGCGTCTCTGATTCCGTCTTCGACCTTACCTTCTCTGCCATTACTTCCGTCCTCGGTAAGCACTTCTATATCATTGCACAGATTTTTGAAAGAGCTGAGCATAAAAATGCTTTCTTTGTCTAGATATCCGAGAACTAACTTGCAATTCTTCCCTTGCATAAGGA
>CAYFWG010000107.1:0-3809 GCA_964346775.1 uncultured Mogibacterium sp. | reverse complement strand
CTGGTTTTATGTATCCAGTTGATTTGTAGTTAGTGCCTGCACCTGTCCTGATATTCAAGTCCTTTATTTCGACTCTAACTGTATATGGTTTGAATGATGATGTTTCAGGCTTTGGAGTTGGCTTCGTTGAAGGATTTGTTCCTCCACTCGTTGCTCCTTTTAATCGTCTCGTGACTTCCTTTGCGATTTCAGGAAACTTCCCACCAAGATAAGGTCCCGGACATGATTTGTTTGCGAACCAGCTATGTTTGATGAGCGTTCCATTGCTATTGTCTGTATAAGTACATTCCTTGATTCCGTTTCTTCTGCATATATCTTCAACTAGATTAATCAGTGATTGATATGCTTTATCAGATACATGCCAATTTGGTGCTCCACCATCGTTGGCAACTTCGATTGTTACTGCTCTTTGGTCTACCCAGGCTGAGCTTGTCGTCCATGCTCTGTTGGCTTCGTCTACGTACAGACAAATCCCGCCGTCTGTTCCAATTCCGTATTGAGAACTTGCATAAGCTGTCGGATTTTGAAACCAGCGACCGCAGCTCTCAGCGGATAGGTTGCCCGCCATGATGTGAATTGCAATCTTGCTTATTTTTTGTGTTCGTCTTCCACTATGATGTTGGCTTAATATCGTGTTTCTAATTAGTTTGCTGTTACTCATCTTCATCACCTTTATTATTCGTTAGTTGTTCTAAACTTTCTGCTTCTGGCTTCGTTATTTCTTTTAATTCTTTCATGGTTATTCCTTTCGTTGTTTTCATTTATTTTTTATAGAAATCAATCGTCACTTCAGCAAATTGTGAAGTGCTTATGTTCCCTCCACCTAGCTTTCCGAAGTGCAACTGCACATTGCTTGCCGTACGCATGATGTTGTAAACGGACAGCGACCCAGCACTCTTAAAAGACCAACTAAAAGGCGTTGCTTTATAGCCTGTTGGAATTGGTACTGTCATATAGATAAAGTCATCTCCTGTCCCAAACTGTTTTTGTGTCACTGTCTTCAACTCGTTAGCTGACTTAAGATTTTGTACCTCTGATTCTAGATTTTGTATTTTCGTGGCTCGTTCATCTTCTGCTTCCACTCTTGCTTGTTCAGCTGTCACTCTGCCACTTTCAGCAGTAACTCTATCCGTTTCAGCAGTAACTCTATCCGTTTCAGCTGTTACTCTATCCGTTTCATTTGCTATTCGTGTTTCTTCTTCGGTTAGTCTTTCTGTTTCAGCTGTTTGTCGTGCGTTCTCATTTTCAACTCTATTAGCTTCGCTTGTAATCCTTTCAGCTTCAGCACTAATTCTTGATTCTTCGTTTGCTACTCTCTCAATTTCAGCCTGTTTAACGTTTTGTACTTCTATCAGTGCTTGGTTTAGTGTTGATAATTCATCATCGCTTGCCATTGCATTAACATCAACGCCCTCAAACACAATAATTGTAAACTGTTCAGAAGTGATTGCTCCATTGACATCTACTAGGTGTAAATGTGCTTTTAATCTGCCCACATTTGCCAACATTCCTGTTCTAAAATATAACTCGTATATCCCGTTTTCAGCGTCTAGTGGATCAAATGGGTCTAATCCTTTATTTTGTCCATCTTCTGTTTCCCAATACAGATTTAAAGATACAGCACTCAAGTCTTGAATCTGTCCGTCATTGACAATTTGAACTGTTAGCTTTCTTCCTTTTTCATCAGATGAACTTGTTCTAATCTCTTCATAGATCCGCCTTGTAGCCTTATCCCAATATACATCTATGCTCCGAAATTCTTTAAGCATAATCTCTTCCTCTTTCTATAACAGGCAAGTATTGCTCGTGTAAATTTGTTGTTGTCCTATCCAGAATCAAGTCAACATTTCTAAACTGGTTTAGCATCTTTCACCTCAATTCCAAAACCTTGCTTATCTTGTTCGTTCAGTTCTAACTCTACTTTTTCAAGCCTTATATTTTCATAGCCTTTTCGTTTTGCTTTTAATTCCCAACCAAATTCAATATCGTCTGTTCCTTCAACGATAAAATAATCTTGGTGGCGTTCAGATACCCAGACATTCGCATTACCGTATGCCTGCAAGAACACTTGATATTCAATTTCTGTGTTTACTGTTTCTGCAAATATTTCTTCAATTTCTATTTTGCATTTGCCGTTTTTAAGTGTATTTCTGCCAATATCTCCAAAATAATATTCTGCTGTCTCATATGCTGAGACTGCTCTATGTCCGAAGTTTTCAGTTTCTACAATCGCATTTTTAGCTCCTGAAACGCCAAAATTACCTAATACTTGAGTATTCCCATCTAATGTAACAACATTGCCCGAGTCTTGCAGATGTATCCGTTTTTGCCCAGTTACTGAATATATTTCAGCAACTTTTAATCCGCCACTAACTTTTAATCCGCCATATAAATAAAACGAGCTCCAAGATTCAACTTTTCCGCCATTTAAATAAAACGAGCTCCAAGATTCAACTTTCCTGTTTTCTCCAACACCTGAACATGTTATATAATCCTGCATTCTATTATCTGCATCCATAGTGCTTATAGCAATAGATTCAGCAGTATAAGATTTTACTAATTTTGCTAAATGTGCCGTAAAATCATCGCTGATACCCGTATGAATTGAAAATATTTGGTTATTTGTTCCAGAAGGTGATGTAGGACGATCAAAAACATATAAAGACCCGTTAATAAGCCTTAATCTTCTATTCTTGCTCATGATATTAAAGTCGCCAGTATTCCAATTGATATACGTATCGCCATCTAACGCTTCTTGTGTTCCACCTCTTATCAGGTTTGCACTTATTGCGTCAGCGAACATATTATCGGCAATATATCCGTCTGGTGTGGCTATCGTCGTCCAGTTCCAGCTCCCGTCTGGATTCTTTGAATTAGACTTGTATTCGTATCCGGCTGTCTCCCAGCTTGCGTATGTCGGGTCCTGGTCTATCGGCTTGTCGAAGTGATATGTCCCAGGTGGTAGCCCGTACTCGTTATCTCTTTTGAGCTCGTATTTGAATGCGTCGCGGTTGCTTCCAGCAGCTCTTGCTTCTTCTCGTACTGACTCAATATTGAAGGCTGTTTCTATTTCTGCCTTTCGCACCTGCTCCTTGACTCTGTTGATTTGATTTGTCCTAAAGTCTTGGATTTCATCTCCGAGTTGTACCTTGATGTCGGAAGTATTGAGGAGGTTGATTGTCCTTGAATGGATTCTTGTTTTGTATGCGATTCCTAAGTCTTGTCTTCTGATTCCGACGGTATCTCCAAGTCCGGTGTCTCCTATGTCCTTGACGTCCGCTTCATAGCTTACGAGCGGTCTGCAGCTGGTTACCAATAAATCGTATGTCGCTTGGAGTAATTGCTCCGGGTCCTCTATCTCTGAAAACTCGGCAATATCTATTCTTGGATTGCCATTCGGGTATCCGTATGCAGCCGTTGCCTCTGGAATTTCCACGAATTCCTGTCCTGCCGGCTTGTCAACTGGGTCTCCTTTGCTTTTGCTCCATTCGACGTCTGAGAACATGATTGCTCTTCCGTACCCGTCCCCGACCTGTTCGCCTTTTCCTCTTCCGACTAGAGCCGTCGCGATATTCGCGCTTTGTTCTTCGCGAATCACGCTAAGTAAATTCGAGCCATGAGCGTATCTCTTTCCTCTGTCTTTGCCTAATCGTGCTAAAATGTCTACATATCTTGCGGTTATTTCTCGTCCGTTAAATTCAATCCGGAAACGAACCTCGCCGCCTGTTATATTTACGATTTCCTGTAAAGCTGAAAGCCTGTTCCTGAAATAAAAATTTGTTGAGATTGTTTTGGAAACCTCGACTGTC
>CAYFWG010000106.1:292-3906 GCA_964346775.1 uncultured Mogibacterium sp. | reverse complement strand
CTCGGTGGAGAACCGGGAGTTTATAGTGCAAGATATGCAGGTAAAGGATGTACATATGACGATAATAATACCAAACTTCTCAAGGCTTTGGAGGGTGTTGAAGAAAAGGAGAGGGGAGGACAGTTTGTCACTGTAATAACACTTGTATACCCCGATGGATCAAACCCGGCTCCTTCCGCTGTAAGAAAAGAAGAAAACCATGTCCTAGTAGCGAGAGGTGAAGTTAGAGGCAGTATCACAAGGGAGAGAAGAGGGCAAAACGGCTTCGGATACGATCCTATTTTTAAACCTGAAGGCATGGACAAAACTTTTGCGGAACTTGGAGCAGATGAGAAAAACTCAATCAGCCACAGGGCAAAGGCTCTCATTGAATTAGAAAAACTCCTTGAAGAAAAGTAATCAGCAGATAATCTGTTTTTGAAATTATAAAGGTAAATTATGAGCGATTTTTGGCGTAATTCGTTTAAAAAGAATGAAGATGATAAGGACAGGAAAAAGGTTAAGTTCTCCACAAGAAGGTTCCTTAAAGTCGGCTTCCACCTATGGAGGCAGTTTGATGACCCTTATTATTCTGGATTTGCTGCACAAATAGCATATTATTTCTTCATGGCATCGATTCCTATGCTGATCGTTTTATCACAGCTCCTCGGACTTTTCGATATTTCTATGGACTTTATCAAGGAGTGGTTGGATGAGCATCTTTCTACACAAATGAGTTCGACCTTGGTAGACCTTTTTTCGGCTTCCTCAGCTACACTGACGAATGTATTGATGGTAATCTTGGCTTTATGGTCCGCTTCATCTCTTTCGTTTTCTCTTTCGAGACTTACGACATACACATTGAGTAACGGAAAATACCGTTTTAACTTTATAAAAGAGAGGCTCAAGGCGATTCCTCTTGCTTCTCTATCGATACTGGTTATAGCCCTTGCCTTGATCGTATATGTCTATGGGGAAATTATCGCGATAAGAATATTTAAGAGCGGTTACATAGTTACATTCCTTTCTAATATAAGGACGCCAATGTTGGCTGCATTCTTCTGTATTACAATTCTGGCAAACTATTATCTCCTTCCGAGGATCAGAGTTCCTATATCAGCTGTTTTCCCAGGCGCTGTAGTTGCAACAGTCGGAATTATGCTTGTGACATGGGTATATTCGTTATTCACAACCATTTCTACGGACTACAACATACTATATGGGGCATTTTCGAACATCGTCGCTTTGATGTTGTGGTTCTATCTGATAAGCTGGGTGCTTTGCATTGGAATGATGTTTAACAAATCCTGGGATATTCACATGAGAAGGGGACGGCTTACGCCGGAGAAAATCAAAGAATATCTTGTAAGCCAGTACGGTGAAAAAGGTGACCATATGTATAACAAGCTAATGATAGGTGATTATGACATGACGAATAGATCGCTTGATACAATAGCTGTTAAAGCATCAAGAAGGTTTGACCCTGGATACGACACCAAAAGAGAAAAAGAAATACGCGATCTTGAGGAGCAGAGAAGAATTTGGGCAAGAGTCGAGCAGGAAAGAATTGCAGAAATTGAAAGAGATAGTGCCGAGGAAAATGATTTTCCGAATACAAAACAATAATCAGGATTAGGAAACCTACAACAGATTGCCTGTTAAAACTTGAAAATATGAGTAATAGAAAGAAAATATTATTAATAATGAATCCGAAATCGGGCATGATGCTCGCACCTAAGTACCTCTCGGATATAGTAGGGAAATTTTCCGATGCTGGATACCTCACACAGATACTTATGACTACGGCAAGAGACGATGCGAGAAATTTTGCCATGGAATATGGTGGAGATGTAGATACTATAGTCGTTTCAGGTGGAGACGGTACTTTGAATGAGGTTATCGACGGTCTGATTACTAAGGGATTTAAGACAAAAATCGGATATATTCCTTCGGGTTCCACGAACGATTTTGCAAATTCGATGGGCCTTCCGAAGTCAATATTCGATTGCACGGATACAATAATTAACGGTACGCCGACAACACTCGATATAGGAAACTTCAACGGAAGATATTTCAGTTATATTGCGAGTTTCGGTGCCTTTACTTCAACAAGCTATTCGATACCACAAAACCTCAAGAATATTCTGGGACACACCGCGTATGTTCTCGGCGGGATTAAGGATATAATGACGATTAAATCAGTTCACGCCAAGATAACAACTGACGAGGGAACACCTAACGAAGTTGTGTCTGAGGGAGATTATATCTTTGGCGGAATTTGCAATTCGACTTCCGTTGCAGGAATTCTCAAGCTCGATAAGTTTGACCTGGATATGAACGACGGTTTGATGGAAGTCTTGCTGGTTAAGATGCCGAGAGATCCTATAACACTGAGCGAAATAATTACGAGCATGCTTGACGGCTCATTCAGATCCGACCAAATCGACTTTTTCTCAGCAAAAGATATTAGGGTTGAAATCGACAGCGGTACCCATTGGACCTTGGATGGAGAGTATGAAGAGGGAAGCGAAATATGCAACATCACTACCATGCGTTCAGCAATATCCCTCATCAAGTAAATTACAGGAGGTTTTTATGATTATCAAATACATAGGACACGCTTGTTTCAAGATTAGAGACAATGAAACGGGCTTTTCCATCATGTTCGATCCATATAAAGAAGGCGTCGTTCCTGGATATAGACCGATAAAAGACACAGCAAACATGATACTTTGCTCTCATGATCATGATGACCACTGCGGAGTAGAAAGCGTTATAAAAGAAGAAAATCCGAACAATCCATACAAAGTGGAGGTTATCGATACCTTTCATGATCCCGAAAAAGGAAAATTGAGAGGCTCTAATAAGATTCATATCGTGACTCACAAAGAATCAGGGGAAAAAGTAGTTCACTATGGCGATACGGGTGAGATACTCGAAGACCTACTGACAGATGAAAACCTAGAACTTCTCAAAGATGCCGATATAGCTCTCATACCTGTCGGTAATATCTATACATATGATGCTAAGCAGGCGCTTGCTCTTATGGAAGCGACAAAACCGAAAGTTATGATTCCTATGCATTATCGCTGCGATGCTTTGAAGTTCGGCTACCCGAACATAGAAAGCATTGAAAATTTCCTCGATGAAGCAGCCTCCCAAAATAAAGATATATATTCGGCAAGTGTTTACTTTTTCGATTCATCGGAAAGAGATTTCGAAAAAGGTATTCTTGCAATAAGGCCTCAAAATGTCTATCTCTAAAAAGCTACAAATAGATAAATGGAATAAATATCCCAGACCGCAGATGGTTCGCGACAGATGGTTAAGCCTAAACGGAGAGTGGAATTACAGCGAGGATGAGAAAATCGTAGTTCCGTTTTGCCCGGAAAGCAAGCTCTCAGGCATATGCCGAAGGATTGAACCCGGCGAAAAGATGATATATGAAAGAGAGTTTGGAATTTCGCCTGACTGGGCTGGAATGAGAAAAATTCTTCATTTCGGGGCAGTAGACCAGGTGGCAATCGTATATATCAACGATGTCGAGATAGGGAAACACGAGGGTGGGTATATCCCATTCTCTTTTGATGTAACCGAATACTTAATTGAGGGCAGGAAGAACAAGGTTAAAGTTG
>CAYFWG010000106.1:0-281 GCA_964346775.1 uncultured Mogibacterium sp. | reverse complement strand
TCCATGGGGAAAGCAAAAGCGTGAAAACGGAGGTATGTGGTACACTCCCGTTTCCGGTATATGGCAGAGCGTTTGGTTGGAGGCAGTTCCTCAGACCTATATTGAATCCCTAAAGATAGATGTTGGTCTCGACTGGGTAGAGATAAGGGCATATGGAGTAGAATCAGGCACGATAGATTTGCTTGGAGAAAAACACGAACTGATAAAAGAGCAGGATTCCCTATGTGCATCTATACATATCGACATAAGAAAACCTCATTTGTGGACACCCGAAGACCCAT
>CAYFWG010000105.1:0-3932 GCA_964346775.1 uncultured Mogibacterium sp. | reverse complement strand
AATGCCTCGGAAATGTCATGGGTCACAAATAGGACTGTGATTCCTGTCTTCTCGTAAATCCGCTTTAACTCTACCTGTAGCTGTCTTCTTGTGATCTCGTCCACAGCCCCGAACGGCTCGTCCATAAGCAGAACGTCAGGTGAAGCCGCAAGAGCTCTTGCTATTCCTACACGTTGCTGCTGTCCTCCAGATAGCTCATCTGGATAACGCTGTTTCATTTCCGTATCGAGACCTACTATAGACATCCACTTGTCGACAGCCGCTTTGGTTTTTGCTTTGTTCTTTTTGTTTAGAAGATTGGGCACATACGAAATATTCTGCTCAACTGTCATGTTAGGAAATAGTACGCTGCCTTGAATGGCATATCCTATATTGCGCCTGAGCTGGATCATGTCTTTCGTCTTAATGCTCTCACCGAACAACAAAATCTCTCCGTTATCTGGAACAACCAAGCCGTTTATCATTTTGAGAGCTGTGGTTTTACCGCATCCCGATGAACCGATGATCGTGATAAATTCACCCTTCTCGACCTGAAGATTGAAGTTGTCCAGCACGAGTTTATCGCCATACGATTTATTAATATTTTCAAATTCAATTGCAATGCTCATCTTAATGTCTCCCGTGTTATTGCAAAACGCCTTTCTTTTGCAGGAATTCTTTCGCGACCGCTCTTGGCTCCTCGCCTTTTGATTCTACTTTATAATTCATTTCCGCCATATCCGAATCGTTGATTATCCCTGTGAGGGAATCGAAAACTTCTTTCAATTCTGGATGTTTGTCTAAGACTTCTGAACGGATTACATTCCCGCACATATATGATGGATAAAAACCCTTATCATCTTCCAATATCACCGCATCTGCTACATTCAGCTGTCCGTCTGTAGTGAATATGACCATAACGTCGATTTCTCCTTGATCTAAGGCCTTGTATTTCAAGCCGATATCCAGATCCATGGTTTTCCCAAACTTAAGCCCGTAAGCGTCGCACAGGGCATCATATCCGTCCTCACGCTCGAAAAAGTCATACTCCGCACCAAAGGTCAGTTTGTCCGAAACAGCCGCCAGATCTGAGTATTTGCGCAAATTGTATTGCTCGGCGATATCTTTTCTTACTGCAATTCCGTAAGTATTGTTGAAGCCGTACATTCCAGCCCATTGCATGTCGTATTTATCTTTGTATCCCTTCTCGAGTTCTTTGAACATCTTCTCCGAGTACAAACCCGTCTTCTTAAGCACCATATTCCAGCCCGTCCCCGTATACTCGGGATAAATATCGAATTCTCCGCTTTCCATCGCTGGCTGAATATTTGACGTTCCGCCACCTACTCCTTCTGTGAGTTCTACCTTGAGATTCGTATCCTTCTCAATAAGAATGTCCAGCATTTCTCCGATAATATACTGCTCCGTCATTGGCTTTGTGGCAACGTGTATGGTATCCGACTTTTGGTTCCACAAAACAGCACCTACCACAACAGCAAGGCATAGTATGATTGCGAGAATTACGCTTGTACGCTTTGATTTTCTTGCCCCCCTGCTTCGCTTTGCCATTCTCCTCTCGACGATTCCAAGAAGAAAGTCCAAAATCAGCGCCAGCACAGCGATGAGAAGACTTCCCGCCATAGTCATTGCCGCATTGTTGGTGGTGATGCCTCTGTAAATAGCCACACCCAGCCCTCCTGCGCCGATGAAAGATGCGATACCTGCCAAAGCGATCGTCATTGTAACCATATTGCGAATGCCCGCCATTATGACTGGCATAGCGAGAGGTAATTTTATCTTAAATAAAATCTGCATCGGGGTGCTTCCCATACCCTTTGCAGCCTCCAAAATATTCGCGTCTACATTGCTTAATCCTGTATGAGTATTCCTCACCATTGGGAGCAAGGCGTAAATAGTCAGTGCAATAATCGCCGTTGCATTTCCGACACCTGAAAAAGGTATTAGAAATCCCAGCATGGAAATGGACGGTATCGTATATAGAAAATTAATCGTTCCTAAAGTGTATTTTGCCGATTTTTGAAATTCGCTAATAAGGATTCCCATAATGCCACCAATCACTATCGCAATCAGTATGGCAATCAGCGAAATCCAAATATGTTCCCATAATAGATTTAGGAAGAATCCTTTTCTTTCAATTAGTAGTGTTGCTATGTCTTTTACCATCCTAAAGTCGCTTTCCGATTGTCTCCAATCTGTTTAGGTTCATATTGAATTATCTCCTATTTCCTCTTAATACTCTGAGGGCAATCAATTCTCTTAGCATAGTACTTCTCGGGTATTAAGCCTCTGTCGTTCAAATACGGATTTGCGCTTCCCTTACTTCCGAGCTGATGGACACCGTCTCCGCTATATCGATTCACAACGAGCTTATCCTTGTATATTTCTATCAAAGTGCCTGTCAAAGCTTTGTCCGTAGTGTCGTATTGATCCGCCGTTCCGTTAAGCAATTCCTTATCCGAGCAGTTCATATAGTAGCCAGAATAACCTGCGTTCATGTATGTGAAAGTCGTTTTTCTTGCTGAGAATTTATCGGTATTTATATCCGTTTCCTTGAAGTCTGGAATCAGCAATGTCTCACCAACTGGTTTATACACAGAGCTGCCTCCCATATAAGCATCCCAGCCTTTGGAATGATTGTGCCCATATAGGTAAATTATATTGAGATCTTTTCCAGCGTTATTTACCACATCGAAGATCAATGAAGAATACAGATTATCCCCTGTTGTATGCAGGGACGACGTCCTCGCCGTGTAGTGCAAAGGAAGATGCCCGGCTATAATCACAGGCCTCGTTTCACCGTCTTCTATCAATTTGTCAAAAGTCTTTTTCATCGCCTTTGATGAATCTTTTACTTTCTGCAAAGAACCTGCTTCTTTCCCCTGTTTCCATGGAAAATCGTTCTGGGTGTTTAGGACATAGACAAGGTAGTCGTCAAATTCATGCAAACCTGAAGTCGTTATGGATTCTGACAAAGCATCGTGGTTACCCTGCACGAACATCATTCGTTCGCTTGAAACTTCCGGGAATATCTTCTTCGTAGTCGCCTTTATTTCCTGAATAGCATCCTCTGGACTCAATTGATAGTCGTGATAATTTCCATCGTTGCTATAATCTCCGCAGAGAATAATGCTATCCGGTGTTTTCCCTTCAGTTTTCAATCTCTTTAAATTGCCCGCGAGAGTTTCTCTCGGAGGTGGAAACCCCTCCTCTTCCTGGTAGTCCGATGTAGCAAATATAACGGCTTGTGGAGTTCTGCTCGCATTTTCACTCGCCTTCTTATCCTCATTCATCCCGCTTCCGATGATATGAACAAGAGAAGCTCCTGTAATAATAAGAGCTATAGAAAGTAAAAATACGATTATTCTTTTCTTCGTCATCTCTCTCCCAAACACAATTTTGTAATGATTGTACTATTCGTAATATTTGTAATTATCGTACCGCTTGTAATACTAAATTAATCCGCCGAAAATTTTATTTGCTGTCAGTTTTTTATGATCGTCAGAGAAATTCTATCACATTTGATGCTCTATGGCATTTATATCGGTTAAAAGTCTTCCTAAAGTCTCCCGAAATAAAAAACAGCTGTGTATAACACAGCTGTCAGTACAGATTTAAGATTAAGGGTTCTAGCGTTTTCCTTGCTTTATCAGGATTGCTATCCCAACTCCGATGATGATAACGTTCGGTATAAATATTAGCAGATCTTTCAATCCAGTCATTGAAATTAAGGATACCGAGGAGGCAATTACCGAGAATGCGTACGGTATGCAAATCGCGCATCTTCCAAGTATATTCCTGTATGCAATTAGATGAATCAGCATTGCGACTCCCAAACAATACGTACCTATTGTCATAGGATTTATCGTTAGAAAAAGTTGTGTCAAGGGATGACTGTCCGTAATCGGAACTCCGAACATCCAGTAAATGTATAG
>CAYFWG010000104.1:0-4075 GCA_964346775.1 uncultured Mogibacterium sp. | reverse complement strand
CGCCCACCTCCGGCTCTTCCATCGATACCCAGTTCAAATTATTTGCAATCAGCTTTCTATCAAATAGAGCCTCGTCATCGGCAAGAATAACCGAATTGTCCGACATATCAATCCTATAAACATACATAGGCTTAGAAAATGAAAGTCCCAAACCCTTGCGCTGACCAATCGTATAATTGATTATCCCCTTGTGAGTTCCAAGAACATTACCATCTATATCCTTGAAATTACCAGGACGGGAATCCTTGCCTGTATACGAATGTATGAATTTAGAATATTTTCCGTCTGGTATAAAACACACATCCTGACTGTCCTTGGCCCTTGCGTTAACAAAACCCTCTTTCTCAGCTATCTTCCTGATTTCTTCCTTTGATGAAAATTCTCCGAGAGGGAAGATCGTGTGGGCCAGCACATCCTGGCTAAGACCATAAAGAAAATACGACTGATCCTTGGACAAGTCGGCGGCCTTGCGAAGCAAGTATCTCCCGCTTTCGCTCCTTTCAATCATTGCATAATGACCAGTCGCGATAATCGGAAGATTGCCACCCTCAGATAATTCTCTAGAGAGAATTTCAAAAAGCTTCCCGAATTTGATCGTGCGATTGCATACGATACACGGATTCGGTGTCAAGCCGCCTTCGTATTCCTCTATAAACTTATCGATTACATTTGCCCTAAATTCCTCTCTCATATCCAAAGCATGGAAGGGGATATTTAGCTTGTTTGCAACCGCCTCGGCAAGCTCGAGGCTTTTTGAAGGCATTTCCTGAGACTCTGGAGGCTCATATAGGCGCATCGTAACACCAGAAACATCGTATCCTACTTCCTTAAGAAGGTGGGCGGCTACGCTGGAATCTACACCACCGCTCATAGCTATAAAAACACTCTTTGTATACATTTATACAGAACTCTTTTCTATAATCTGAATTTGGGTTATAATTAACAATAATAATGACATTACATATAGAGCTTAATCGAATTGATTATAGCATAAAGGAACGAAGAGAATGATTGAGAACAAGGACAATAATACAACAAATTATTTTAAGCCCTCGCAAGGGCATATCGCTGATATTCACGACAGTAATTTCAGATATACGATAGAAAGACATTATCAGCTCCAAGATACAGAGAAGACAACTGCAATAATCGAGAAGGCGATAGAAAAAGCCCGCATGGAAATTTCCGGTGGCGAAGTCGCAACTTATATACCTGAACTCGGCAAAGTCGACCCG
Organism: uncultured Mogibacterium sp.; assembly: GCA_964346775.1. GTDB lineage: Bacteria > Bacillota > Clostridia > Peptostreptococcales > Anaerovoracaceae > Crickella. Next base: position 2,840 of record CAYFWG010000104.1, on the reverse strand, counting down.
AATCAGCTTGGAATATGCCTGTTCCCATTAGCCGGGGACAATATTTGTCTTGGCGATTACAATGTCAGGTTCACAATCCAGTCGGTCTCAAAGGTTATAATGCTGATTGCTGCCATGGAAATCTGCGGAAACAACAAGGTCTTTGAATTAGTCGGATCCGAACCTTCGGGCGAGGCTTTCAACTCACTGGTCAAACTCGATCTCAACGATTCCAAACCTTACAATCCTCTGATCAATTCGGGAGCACTTGCTGTATGCGGACTGCTTCTACCTGAAGTTTCCGTACACGATATGCTGAGATTTACACGTGCGATTTGCTCTGATCAGGAAGTATCCCTCAATGAGGCGGTCTTCGAATCAGAAATGAAGACCTGTTCGAGAAACCGTTCGATAGCATATCTCCTCGAGAGCAAGGACCTGATAACGACAGACGTTGAGGATGTCATAAGGTTTTATTCAAAACTCTGTTCTCTCAATGTAACCGCTTCATCACTTGCAAATCTTGCTCAGAAGCTGGCAAACGACGGAGTAGATGTCGATACAGGCAAGAGATATATGTCGTCAAAGACAGCACGTATCGCCAAAACACTTATGCTCACATGCGGTATGTACGACGGCTCGGGAACTTTTGCAATCGAGGTCGGAATTCCGACAAAGTCGGGAGTAGGTGGTGGACTTCTAGCTGTATCCGACAAGAGAGCGGGAATAGGTGTATTCGGACCAGCTCTCGATGTTAAAGGAAACAGCATTGCTGGAGTTAAATTGCTCAAAGAGATATCGAATGAGCTCAGACTCAACCTCTTCTATGACCCAGAATGGAACAAGGAGACGGAAGATAAGATATTCAACGATATCGTAAAAGACACAGTTATATAAATACGATTAAAAAGAAGGCTTAATAACCTTCTTTTTGTTTATAGAAATTTTTTAAAAAGATATTGACTTCTGATATCAAAATGATATCATATAGCTATCAACACTAGGAGGTGTAGTTATGCGTGAAAAAATCTTACAAGGCAAGAAGAACGGTATGATGATGTTATTTGTGCTAATCGCAATATATATTTTGGCAGCAATAGGCCTGTTTACAACGCCTATTCTTGGAATACTTCCACTGTCATTATTATGTTTTATATATCTGTTATTTGGTTGGTTCCCGTTCATCGGACTGAAAGTCCTGAAGCCTCAAGAGGCTCTTGTCTTAACTCTATTCGGTAAATATTACGGAACTCTCAAGGATGAGGGATTTTACTTTGTCAATCCTTTCTGCGTAGCTGTTAACCCAGCAGCTCAAACTAAATTGAGTCAATCGGGAGATGTAGAGACAAAGAAAGGCGTTTTTGGAGGCGTTTCAAAGGGTTCTAATAATTCGACAGATAGCAATTTGTATATGGGTAACAAGAAAATTTCCCTAAAGATTATGACCCTTAACAATGCTGTACAGAAGATCAATGACTGCCTCGGTAATCCTGTAGAAATCGGTATCGCTGTAATGTGGAAGGTAACAGATACGACAAAGGCTGTTTTCGATGTAGATAACTATAAAGAATACCTATCACTACAGTGCGACTCAGCTTTGAGAAATATCGTCAGAATATATCCTTACGACGTATCACCTAACGTAGATACGACAGGCGATGGTCATGCAGATGAAGGCTCACTGAGAGGATCGAGCGAAAGAGTTGCTGAGCGTATCAAGGAAGAAATTCAAAGCAAGGTGAATACGGCAGGAATAGAAGTGATAGAAGCGAGAATCACATATCTTGCATATGCACCAGAAATTGCAGCAGTAATGCTTCAAAGACAGCAGGCAAGTGCAGTTGTCGATGCAAGAGCTATGATCGTAGAAGGTGCTGTGGGAATGGTAGAGATGGCTCTTGCAAAATTAAACGAGAACAATATTGTCGAACTCGACGATGAACGCAAGGCTGCAATGGTATCCAACTTGATGGTAGTCCTATGCGGAAACCACGATGCCCAGCCTGTAGTTAATTCCGGATCATTATATTAATTAAAGGAGGAAAATGCAGTGCAAATAATGAAGGAATTCTACATTAAATGCACTGCATTATTTCTAATAAAATGGCAAAGAAACAAGTACCGTTAAGAATATCTGAGAAATTATTCGACTCTATTTCCGCGTGGGCCGAAGACGACTTCAGGTCTATAAACGGACAAATTGAATACCTTCTGAGCGAATGCGTCAAACAGCGCAGGAAGTCCGGAAAGTATGTGAGTGAGGATATAGACAAGACCTTAGATGTCGACATAGTTTAGACCGGCCCCTTTTGGGTCGGTCTTCTTGAAAATATACTATTCAATTTTCTTTTCTCTTCTTTATTTCTTAGTCTACTTCTTCTCGTATACCTCGCCGTCCCATACTAGAAGAACGTCAAACTCTACAACAGGCTTATATCCTTTATTGACGAGCTTCTCTGCAACTTCCTTGCTTATCCCGCCGTAATCGCAATAGAGAACGATGAGCTGATCTTTATCGGGTAATTTCTTAACCAGCTCGTTAGGATCGTCGGATACATCTTCGTATGAAACATTAATTGCACCTGGGATATGCTCATATTCAAAAACGTCCTTTCCACGTACATCGACGAGAAGGCTTCCCTCGGTGTCAATCAGTTTCTTAGCTTCTTCGAGCTCGACATGCTTATAGCCAGATTCCGAAGTTTCGGTTTCAGTCTTCTTGGAACATCCTGGCAAAATTGAAATTGCAAATACCAGTATTGCGAGCAAACTTATAAGAACAGCTTTTCTATTTCTATTTATATTCATATTTTAACCTATTTCCAGTAACCTTTCTTTACGAGGACTTTTTCAGTATAAGC